>DATMSN010000028.1:0-4968 GCA_035565375.1 Duganella sp.
GCCCGTTTCCGGCCTGCGCGACTGGCTGCAGGGTTACGCGGTCGCCGCCGACGGCAGCCGCTTCAGCGCCTCGCCGGCCAGCGACACTGTCGTCACCCGCGACGGCTGGAAGCTCGACTACGTGTCGTGGCAGGATGACGCCGCGCCCGTGCCGCGGCCGAAGCGCATCGACGTCACCCGCATCGCGCTGGGACAGCAGGTCGACGACATGTCGATCCGCATCGTCATCGACCCCGCCGCACCTTAAACCCCAAGCCACGGCTGGGGTCGTACCCCACGGGGTACGACCCCGAACTGCCGGGTTACGCCGAGTACTACCGAATCATCATGACCAGTCTGAAGAATTGCCCGGCTCCGGCCAAACTGAACCTGTTCCTGCACGTCAACGGCCGCCGCGCCGACGGCTACCATCTGCTGCAAACCGTCTTCCAGCTGGTCGACCACGGCGACACCTTGCACTTCACCTTGCGCGACGACCACCTGCTGCGCCGCGTGACGGCGATCGAGGGGGTGCCGGAGGAGGGCGACCTGATCATCCGCGCCGCCCGGCTGCTGCAGGCCGAAGTGTTGCGCCGCACCGGCGCCTTGCCGCCCGGCGTCGATATCGCCATCGACAAGATCCTGCCGATGGGCGGCGGCTTGGGCGGCGGATCGTCGGACGCGGCCACCACGCTGATGGCGTTGAACCATTTATGGCGCGCCGGTCTAACGAAGGAAGCGTTGATGGCGCTCGGCCTGCCGCTGGGCGCGGACATCCCGTTCTTCATCTTCGGCGAAACCGCGTTCGCCGAGGGCGTGGGCGAGGCCTTGCAACCGGTGAAAGCGCCCGATTGTTGGTATGTCGTCATCGAACCCGGGGTCGCGGTGCCGACGGCGGCAATTTTTTGCTCAGAACATTTGACAAGGAATACACCGCCCGTCATAATAACGGACTTTTCCAGCTACCACGAAAATCAAACTGATTTGAAGGGGTACGGAAAGAACGATTTACAGCAAGTGGCAACGAGTTTGTTCCCGCCGGTGGCAGAGGCGATAGAATGGCTCGGCGCTCACGGTGATGCCAGGATGACTGGTTCCGGTGCTTGTGTATTTTGTGCAGTGGCAACCCAGGCCGACGCCGACGCGGTACTTCAACAAGTACCCGCCAAGTGGAAAGCATGGAAAGCCGAGGCGCTGACACGGCATCCGCTCACTAAAATGTTGTAGTCGGGTAAAAAAAGATTTGGCTTGGCGTGAAATTGGCGATAAAATACTCGCCGTTGTAGCGACAAGCAGTCAGTTGCGTAGGGGAATCGCCAAGCTGGTTAAGGCACTGGATTTTGATTCCAGCATACCAAGGTTCGAATCCTTGTTCCCCTGCCATTCGTTTTCCTTGCGACACCGTCGAGGCATTAGTCTCCGGCCAAGGCAAGCATCAATGTCCGCGCCCGGCGCGGATCATTCTGAGTACAGCGCCACGCGGCTTCCGCTGGCGACATCAAAAATTTCATCGACTATCTCTGGGACTCCCATGGCTTACGAAAACCTGATGGTTTTTACCGGCAACGCTAATCCTGCGTTGGCAGAAGGAGTCGCAAAAAATCTCGGCATTCCACTCGGCAAGGCAAACGTTTCGAAATTCTCGGACGGCGAAGTGATGGTCGAGATTAACGAGAACGTCCGCGGTAAAGACGTTTTCGTTCTGCAATCGACTTGCGCACCAACCAACGACAGCCTGATGGAGTTGATCCTGATGGTCGACGCGTTGAAACGGGCATCGGCAGGCCGCATCACCGCCGCCATCCCTTACTTCGGTTACGCCCGCCAAGACCGCCGCCCGCGTTCGGCGCGCGTCGCGATCTCGGCCAAGGTGGTGGCCAACATGCTGGAAAGCGCCGGCGTCGAGCGCGTCCTGATCATGGACCTGCACGCGGACCAGATCCAGGGCTTCTTCGACATCCCGGTCGACAATATTTACGCTTCGCCCATTCTGCTGAGCGATCTGCAGAAAAAGAACTACCAGGACCTGCTGGTGGTGTCGCCGGACGTCGGCGGCGTGGTGCGCGCGCGCGCCCTGGCCAAACGCCTGGGCTGCGACCTGGCCATCATCGACAAGCGCCGTCCGAAAGCCAACGTTTCCGAGGTGATGAACATCATCGGTGAAGTCGAAGGCCGCAACTGCGTCATCATGGATGACATGGTCGATACCGCCGGCACGCTGGTCAAGGCGGCCGAGGTGCTGAAAGAGCGCGGCGCCACCAAGGTGGTCGCGTATTGCACCCACGCCGTGCTGTCGGGCCCGGCCATCGAGCGCATCGCCAATTCGTCGCTGGACGAGCTGGTCGTGACCGACACGATTCCGTTGTCGGACGCGGCCAAGGCTTGCGGCAAGATCCGCCAGCTGACCTGCGCGCCGCTGTTGGCAGAGACGTTCAAACGCATCATCAAGGGCGATTCGGTTATCTCCCTGTTTATCGACTAATCGATAGACAAGCTGTCCGTATTTTAGGCGGCGCGCCAGGCTAAAAAGCCTTGGCGCGCCGTTGTACTTCCCGGTTTCATGAGCGCAGTCAGCTCATTTTCGAAGCACCCTGGTCGCGGGGGCTTCATAACACGAGGCGCGAGCCTTGTTATTTTTGGAGTTACACATGAAAGTTGTTGCATTCAAACGCGAATTGCAAGGTTCCGGAGCGAGCCGCCGCCTGCGCAATTCGGGCCAAACCCCAGGCATCGTCTACGGCGGTACCGAAGCGCCAGTGACCATCTCGCTGGACCACAACGCGCTGTACCACGCGCTGAAAAAAGAAGCCTTCCACTCGTCGATCCTGGATCTGGAAATCGACGGCACGACCCAGCAAGTGCTGCTGCGCGACTTCCAAGTCCACGCGTTCAAGCAATTGGTCCTGCACGCTGACTTCCAGCGCGTCGACGCATCGAAAAAAGTGCACATGAAAGTCGCGCTGCACTTCGCCAACGCCGATGTCTCGCCAGCGGTCAAGCTGCACGGCGCCACCATCAGCCACGTCGCCAACGAAATCGAAGTGTCGTGCCTGCCGAAAGACCTGCCTGAGTTCATCACCGTCGACCTGTCGAACATCGACGTCGGCCACTCGCTGCACATCGGCGAACTGACGCTGCCAGCCGGCGTGACCGCTATCGCCCATGGCACCAACCTGACCATCGCCACCGCTTCGGTGCCGGCCGGTCACGTGTCGGCCGAAGCCACCGCCGCCGAAGCCGCTCCAGCGGCCGACGCCAAGCCAGCCGCCAAAGCCAAGAAGTAATCCTGTATGCCGCGGCGACGCGGCGGCAGCAAAAGACCCCGCTAGCCCTGTGCCGGCGGGGTTTTTTTTCGTTTGACCGATAATATCGTTTTATTTGACTGAGCACCCCATGCCCATACGTCTCATCGTCGGCCTCGGCAACCCCGGCGCCGAATACGAACAAACCCGCCACAACGCCGGCTTCTGGCTGGTGGACAATCTCGCCAACAGCCTGCCCGGCGTGCGCCTGCAGCGCGAGACCAAGTACAACGCGCTGGCCGCCAAGGGCGTCATCGCCGGCCACGAGGTGTGGCTGCTGGAACCGCAGACGTATATGAACCGCTCCGGGCAATCGGTCGGCGGCCTGTGCCGCTTTTTCAAGATCAACCCGGACGAGGTGCTGGTGGTGCACGACGAGCTCGATCTGATGCCCGGCACCGCGCGCCTGAAAAAAGGCGGCTCGTCGGGCGGCCATAACGGCCTCAAGGACATCACCGCCGCGCTCGGAACGCAGGACTACTGGCGCCTGCGCCTGGGCATCGGCCATCCGCGCACGCTCAGCCTGCAGCAGCAGGTGGCCGACTTCGTGTTGCACCGGCCGCGCCGCGAGGACCAGGACCTGATCGAGCAAGCCATCGACAAATCGCTGCTGGTGATGCCGCAGATCGTCGACGGCAAGTTCGAGGCGGCGACGATGAAACTGCATACGGCCTGACGCGCGTCGATGGTATGCTGGGGGAATTATTTCCCCTAGACTAAGGATGCCATCAATGAAGCGCTTGCCGATCGCCGCACTCGTCACCTCCTTATTGCTGGCCGCCGCCGCCCAGGCGGAGGACGCCGCCGGTGCCGTCGCCACCCGGATCGACGGCATGTATCCCAAGCTCGACGTCATCTACAAGGATTTGCACGCGCATCCGGAGGTGGCGTTCCAGGAAACGCGCACCGCCGCCAAGCTGGCCGCCGAGATGCGCGCCATCGGCTTCGACGTCACCGAGAAGGTCGGCAAGACCGGCATCGTCGCCCTCTACAAGAACGGCGCCGGCCCGACGGTGCTGGTGCGCACCGAGATGGACGGCTTGCCGATGGAGGAGAAATCCGGCTTCGCCTACGCCAGCAAGGCCCACGCCACCCTGGACGGCAAGGACACGATGGTCGCCCACAGCTGCGGCCACGACGTCCACATGACCGCCTGGCTGGCCGCCGCGCGCACGCTGGTGGCGATGAAATCGCAGTGGAAGGGCACGTTGATGTTCATCGGCCAGCCGGCCGAGGAAATCGTCGCCGGCGCCAAGGCCATGCTCGACGACGGCCTGTTCAAGCGCTTCCCGAAACCGGACTACGCGTTCGCGCTGCACTCGTGGCCGCTGGCCCACGGCACCATCGGCTACAACAGCGGCCCGGTGTCGTCGAACTCGGACGCCATCGAGATCACCTTCAAGGGGCGCGGCGGCCACGGCTCGGCGCCGGACAACGCGCTCGACCCGATCGCCATCGCCGCCCGCTTCGTGGTCGACGTGCAAACGGTCATCAGCCGCGAAAAAGATCCGAAGCAATTCGGCGTGGTCACGATCGGCGCCATCAACGGCGGCAGCGTCGGCAACATCATCCCCGACTCGGTCAAAGTGCGCGGCACCATCCGCACCTACGACCCGCAGGTGCGCGCCAAGATCCTGGCCGGCGTGCGGCGCGTCGCCAACGCCTCGGCGGCGATGGCGGACGCGCC
>DATMSN010000029.1:0-2397 GCA_035565375.1 Duganella sp.
CGGCCGGCTTGACGCCGGCGGCGGCCAGCGCGTTCCACAGCTTCTCGGCCTGGTCGGCGGCGACGCCGATCTCGAAGCCGTCCTCGCCGGTGTAGCCGGTGCGGGCGATCATCGCCTCGCCGAAGGCGGCGCTGTGCGCGAAGGCGACGTTGAACGGTTTCATGTCGGCGGTGCCGGCCTTCGACTCGGGAATGACTTCCCACACCTTGGCGCGCGCGTTCGGGCCTTGCACGGCGATCAGTGCCATAGGGGAAGCTGTACCCGTGCCGCCATCCCTGCGCTGGGTGATCGTCACGCCGCTGCCGCTGGCGGTGTTCTGCGCCTGCATCCAGGCCACGTCCTTTTCGGCCGTGCCGGCGTTGACGACCAGGCGGAACCAGCTCTCGTCGATGAAGTAGACGATCAAGTCGTCGATGACGAAGCCCTGCGGGTTGAGCATGCACGAGTACAGCGCCTTGCCCGACACCTGCAGCTTGTCGACGTTGTTGGCCAGCAGGCCGCGCAGGAAGGCGCGCACGTTGGCGCCCTTGATGTCGACCACGCACATGTGGGCGACGTCGAACATGCCGACGTCGGTGCGCACGGCGTTGTGTTCTTCGATCTGCGATCCGTAGTTGACGGGCATGTCCCAGCCGCCGAAATCGACCATCTTGGCGCCGGCGGCACGGTGTGCGTTGTTGAGTGGGGTGGCTTTGAGCGTCATAATTCCTCGGTCCAAATCGAAAAGGGGTTAACAGAACATACAAGGAACGGCTAAAAAGCTGTTTCCACAATGATCGCAGACCCCTCTGTCCTTGGTACCTGAGAGATTACGGGGCGAGTTCGACTCGATTCCCGTGCGCCCCTTCGGTGGGCCGCCGGCGTTCGCCGCGGCCGCTCTCCAGAGTTGGGCCAGTTGGCATCCCGCCGTGGACGATGACATCCGGTGGCGGCCGCGCTGGCCCCTTGATCGGTCCTTTTGCCTGAGAGTTTTTGGGTAGTGCCCCTTCGGCGGCTGCGCTGGCGAATTCGCCCGGCAACCCTCTCCCGATCAAGACTCGGGAATATATGTCAGAAGGGCCTCAATGTCAATCTTGCGGGCAAGCCGGTGCCGGGTCGTCGGCGCAGGCGCGCACGAATGGAAGACAATAAAAACGCCATATAAACAACTATTTGCTAGAATAAATCACACTTATTCGAGAGCCCACCCATGAGCCAAGATCCAAATTCCTACGAGGGCCACGCGTGGTTCACGCTGTCCGGCGATGTCAACAGCGACATGGTGCGCCGTGTCTTCGACGCCGTCGCCGACATGACCGAGGACCGCATCACCACCGCCCACATCCTGATCCAGTCGAACGGCGGCTATGTCAGCGACGGTATTTGCCTGTACAACTACCTGAGCAAGCTGCCGATCAAGATCATCACCTACAACGCCGGCGCGGTGGCGTCGATCGCGGTGATCCTGTTCCTGGCCGGCGAGGAGCGTTATGCCAGCGACACGGCGCGCTTCATGGTGCACAAGTCGCACGCCAGCGCGCCGCACGGCGCCCGCCCGGACGCCTTGCGCATCATCGTCGAAGGCTTGCAGGCCGACGACGCGCGCACCGAGCAGATCCTGCGCGAGCACGTGCGCCTGACCGAGGAGCATTGGCGCACCCATGCGTATTCCGACTTGCACCTGACGGCGGCCGAAGGGGTGGCGGTGGGGATGGTCAACGCGGTGCGCGATTTCGTGCCGCCGCGCGGACAGCGCGTGGCCAATATTTAGGTTCTTGCCGGGTATTAAGCCACTCCGCACACGTTCGGCGCCACGCTTGCCGCGGCGCCCAGGGGTCGTACCCGGGTGGGTACGACCCCGCTTGGCGTTGCGGGGTCAAAACGGACCGCCGATCCGACTTAAAGCCGATCAGCGGTTTTTGTTGCCCGTCTGTTTGTTGCCGTCGTTTTTGTGGCTTTGACGGCCGGCCTCCACGTGTTGCTCATGGGTGCCGCCCTGGGTGCCGGAACGCGAGCCGCCGGAAGAACCCTGCTCGTCCGATTGCTTGCTGCTGCCTTGGTTGGAGCCTTGCTTGCTGCTGCCGCCTTTTTGATTCGAGTTCATTTTGATTCCTTTACGAAAGTGAAAGAACGTACTCGCCAAAAGTGCGCGGTGTTTGTCGGAAACCGGTGAAGACACAGCGCGTTTCTGGTAAGGCAATGATGCGTTTTCGCTCAGGCACTTGCTATCGGAGTGAGTCTTGGTCTGCTGTAGGATCATGCCTCGCACTCGTCGTCCAAACGCGCAACGTTAAAATTCTTCCCATTCGACTTCGTTGCTGAGCTGGCCGGATGCTTTGCCAAGTCCGCTTGCCGGCTTGGCGCGGGCGGTCGGGCGGGCCTTCTCCTGCGCTTTGGGGCCGGAGGCGGCCGCCGCAG
>DATMSN010000030.1:0-3275 GCA_035565375.1 Duganella sp.
CGGCAATCCGCGCGCCGTGGCGGTGGACGGCAGCGGTTGGCCGGCCGCGCCCAAATGGCGCCTGATCTGAGATGCTCGCATTGCCACTCCCTTGACGTAAAGTGAAGGAACGACTACTTGATCTGATCAGTATTGCAACGATTTAAAGCGAAGTAAACAATTTAAAAATGTTTATAAAAAGTGACTATTGGATAGTTTTGAATGGAGAAAGGGCACGTAGAATAGCCGCCGAAAATTTCAATTAAGGCAACTTTCATTGCAGCAGTCGGCGGCCTTTTCACGCAGGGCGCCGGTCGAACCGGCGGCCAGCAGGCTGTTCCCGCGGCTGCGTGTCAGCTCACGGCCCAGTACAGATTGTAGGTGTCGTGGGCGATACGGTGGAACGGCACCAGTTCGTATCCCTGGCCCGGCGCATCCAGTTGGAATACCAGCGCGCGCCCGCTATGCCGCACCACGGTGTCGATCTCCGCGCCATTGAGTCTCAGTGCCGGAACCTCGTATTTCTCCTTGATCTTCCATCCAAATTGGTTTCCCGCAGTGACATCGGAACCGGGCGTATAGCCATCCCGGCCGAGACGTGCCGCCAGCACGAGCGGGCCATACATGATCGCCGCCACGTCTGGCGTCCCGGGCAACGGCGCCCAATGCAAATGCATCGGCATCTCGACATCGAGCACGTCGCCGTCGCTCCAGGTCCGCCTGATCTCCACATAGCGGCCGGACTGGCCGCTCTCGATCACGGAGTGGCCGTTCAGCCGCACTGTCAGGTGCCGACACCAACTTGGGTGACGCAAGCGGACGGCAAACTCTTTGGGCCGCGCCATCTTCAGGGCCAGGCGGGTGGCGCCTTGCTCCGGGAACAGCGTGGTCTGGCGCAAACGTACGCCTTGTTCAGCCCAGCGCAGGTCCGAGGCCATGTACAGATTCACGTAAAGGACGGTGTCGCCGTGAAAATAGATCGAATCCCCGTGCTTCGCATGATTCTCCATCCCGGTTCCGGTGCAGCACCAGAACGAATGCTCCGGCTTGCAATAGTGCTTGCGATAGTTGG
The DNA here is from genome assembly GCA_035565375.1 of Duganella sp. GTDB lineage: Bacteria > Pseudomonadota > Gammaproteobacteria > Burkholderiales > Burkholderiaceae_D > Rugamonas. The sequence goes on from DATMSN010000030.1 coordinate 1,052, forward strand.
GGCGCGTGGCCTGGAAATAGGTGACCATGCCGCTGTCGGGATCTTGCGAGGCGAGAATCCCATTCAGCAGGGCGCGCTCGTAGTAGTCGGCATAAGCGGCCGTCGGGCTTGCCTCAAACAGCGCATGGGTCAGCCGTAGCATGTTGTAGGTACCGCAGGTTTCCATCGTTTGGACCGAACCAAGCCGTTCTTCCGACTGTCGCGGGGGGAAGAATTTTTCTTCGTCGCCATGCCCGCCGGTGGCGTAAGAACGCTGTTCGACCACGTTCGTCCAGAAGTAGCCCGCAGCCCGCTGGTACTCGGACCGTCCGGTGAGGCCGTGCAGCCGGGCGAAGCCCACCACCTTGGGAATCTGGGTGTTGGCATGCAAGCCGTCCAGCGTGTCGCGTCCATCGGCCAGCGGCGCGAGTAGCATGCGATGGCTGAAGCGTTCGGCCAGGCGCAGGTAGCGCGCATCCCCGGTCAACGTATGCAGGTCCGCCAGCACTTCGGTCATGCCGCCGTGTTCGAGATCGAGCATCTTTTGAAAGCGTACATCATCCAGGGACCTTGTCTTCTCGTCGATCCACTCGGCAATGCGCGTCAGGATAGCGAGGGCATCGGCACTTCCCGCCTGCGCATGCGCGTCGCGCAGCCCGGCCATGATCTTGTGCATCGTGTACCACGGCACGCCGGCGACCGGCTGGCCTGACAAGCAGTTGCGCAATTGCGTGTCGCCGTCGGGAAACGCGCATACGAGGCGGTCGGGCGCCGCGTCGCGGCACTCGCGCAATTCGCCGACCACATACTCCACCCGCTCGCGCATCACTGCCTGCCCGGTGGCCGCCCACATCATCGAGGTGGCGCTCAGGAAATGACCCAAGCTGTGCCCGGGGCAAAGGTCCGTCGATTCCCAGCCTCCGTAGACAGGCGCCTTGGGCGCCAAGCCGGCGTTGACGCGAAAATTGTGTAACAAGCGGTCGCAGTTCAACGAGGCCAGATAACGCAGATTGAGATCCTGTGACTTGCGGAACGGGCCGTCGAGTAAGCGCACTTGGGCGAGCGAAAAGGCTTGCACCGGCGCGCTCTTGACCGCATCCTCGGCCGCCTCGGCGTGCCAACCAGCCAGCAGGGGCGCGGCCGCGAGCGATTGCATCAAGCGCCGACGGCGCGCGTCCGCCGGCGGCGATTTAGCCGTCGTTGCGACGGGAGGGGCGCTGGCAAAGGGATTGTTATCGAATGTCATGTTGGATAGTTGGTTCAGGCGATGTTCAAGTTGCTGGACCTGAGCGCCGGACGGGCATGTCGTCATCGTCAAGATCCCAGCCGCGTGGTGCCCGTCCAGTCTATGTGGAATACGGGTGGCGACCAGGCGTATGTCGGCCGTAAAGTCGCATGAACGGTCTCCAGCGGATGAGCTGCATTCTGTACGCTCCTCGTGTGCGGCGCAATATTCAAAATCCTCAATGCGCGTAGTCATTTTTCTTTCGACAGGCCAGGCCGCCAATTCTTGTTTTTGAATTGCTTGTTTTCGCTTGCACTTCCCCCCAAGAATACGTTTGAGATGAAGGACTTACGGGAAATCGTAAGTCCTTGCTCATCCGCAGCATTTTCGTTACGGTCGGACGACCACGATGTCCAAAGCTGCAAGCTAACCTGACGGCCTTCGGCGCCTATCGTCCGTTGTTCATCAAGAAACGCATAACTGTCGGCGCAGTCGTCATCACCCGACCGGCGGCGCGATCGATATCGATTCGCGTATCGGTCGCTATCAAAATATCATTGGTCGTGGCAGGGCGCCGGCCATAATATTTGTCACCGTGCTCGCGGGCAGATGCCGCGAACATCAAAATAAAAAAGCGCCCCGTAAGCGCAGCACCACTACACGGCCCATCCCGCCCATGAACTCGACCATCCCACCGCGCGGCGCCGCCATGCCGATTCCGGAACGCCGCTTCCGCGCCTCCCGCCTGCTGTCGCTGGCCGCCCTGATCGCCCCGCTGGCGATGGCCCAGACCGCCGTTCGGATCGACCTCTCCAAACCAGGCACTCCCGTCAGCCCGACCCTGTACGGCCTGATGACCGAGGAGATCAACTACTCCTACGATGGCGGTCTCTATGCGGAACTGGTGCGCAACCGCGTCTTCAAGGACGACGACAAGACGCCCGCGCACTGGTCGGTGGTGCAGGACGCCGGCGGCGGCGCCGCGATCGTGCTCGACCAGCGCCAACCGGTCGCCGGCAC
>DATMSN010000031.1:0-9851 GCA_035565375.1 Duganella sp.
CCAGGACACGGCGTCCGAGCCGATCCAGAAAGTACAGATCACCGGTTCGCGCATCTCGTCGCCGAACGCCGATTCGCCGTCGCCGCTGCAGATCCTGACCTCGGCCGACATCGCCGCCTCCGGCGCCGTCAACCTGCAGGAACTGATGCAGAAGAACCCGACGATGGGCACGCCTTCGCTGAGCCGCACCAACTCCAACTTCCTGACCTCCGGCGGCGGCGTCTCGACCGTCAACCTGCGCAACCTGGGCGACTCGCGCACCTTGGTGCTGGTCAACGGCCGCCGCTTCGTCTCGGGCGTTCCCGGCAGCACCGCGGTCGATTTGAACACCATCCCCACCGATTTCATCGAGCGGGTCGAACTGCTGACCGGCGGCGCCTCGGCCACCTACGGCTCCGACGCGGTGGCCGGCGTGGTCAACATCATCCTGAAGAAAAACTTCGATGGCATATTGATCGACGCCCAGGGCGGCCGCAGCAGCGAGGGCGACGACAGCAAGCGCAAACTGGCGCTGACCTTCGGCACCACCAGCGCCGACGGCGCCAGCAACCTGATGGGCCACTTCGGCTATTCGAAACAAGGCGCCGTCTACTCGCGCGACCGCGCCGCCTCGGCCGTCGACCAAACCTCGGCGATCGTCAAAGGCCGTCCGGACCTGGCGTTCGTGCCGAAGAAACCGAACTTCTCCGGCTACGCGCCGCAGGGCCACTTCTACGGCGACAGCGAAGACTTCACCTACGACGCCAACGGCAACGTGATCCCGTGGAGCACCAACGGCGTCAACGGCGTCGGCGCCACCGGCTACAACCGCTCGGCGCTGCGCGCCATCGCCGTGCCGACCGAGCGCTACCTGTTCGCGCTGAACGGCACCCGCGCCCTCAGTGAAAACCACAGCGCCTTCTTCGAAGGCACCTACGCGGCCACCAAGGTGTCGACCAATATCGAGGCCTTCCCGCTGGGCTCGGACGACGTCTTCAAGGCCAGCGGCCAGGTGCCGGCCGGGGCGATGGTCAATGGCGTGCTCGTGAAAAATCCGCTGGTGCCGCAGTATCTATGGGACCGCATCAGCGACAACGACGGCGACGGCGTCCCCGACTACTTCTTCACGCGCCGCCTGTCCGAATTCGGCGCGCGCCAGTCGAGCGTCGACCGCGACACGTTCCGCCTGGCCACCGGCGTCAAGGGCACCATCAAGGACTGGAACTACGAGACCTACATCAGCTACGGCAAGACCAAGGAATCGCAGAACTCGGCCGGCCAGGTCAACGTCCCCAACCTGCGCAACGCGCTCCAGGCCATCCCCGGCGCCGGCGGCGTGCCGGTGTGCAGCGACCCCAACGCGGTGAAGGAAGGCTGCGTGCCGATCAACATTTTCGGTTTCAACACGATCACGCCGGAGGCGCTCAAGTACGTCACGGCGCCCGGATCGCTGCAAACGGCGGTCACGCAGAAACTGGCGGGCGCGTCGATCAGCGGCGATTTGTGGCAACTGCCGGCCGGTAACATCGGCTTCGCCGCCGGCTTCGAATGGCGCGGCGAGGAATCGAGTTCGGTCCCCGACCCGCTGACCCAGACCGGCCAGAACGCCGGCAACGCGATCCCGCCGACCTTCGGCAAGTTCAATGTGCGCGAAGTGTTCGCCGAAACCCGCGTGCCGCTGCTCAAGGACCAGCCGTTCGCCAAGGAACTGAGCCTGCTGGCCACGTTCCGCCATGGCGACTACTCGACCGTCGGCAGCACCAACAGCTGGAACGCCGGCGCCGAATGGGCCGTCACGTCGGACTTCAAGCTGCGCGGCACCCGCGCCCTGTCGACCCGCGCGCCCAACATCAACGAACTGTACCAGGCGCCGTCGCAAGACTTCCCGACCGGGCTGGTCGATCCCTGCACGGGCGTGACGGCGACGCAAACCTCGGCGCTGGCGATCAACTGCCTCGCGGCGCCGGGCGTGGCCGCCAATATCGCGGCCAACGGCGGCGTCTTCACGCTGACCCAGGCCGACGAGCAAGGCATCAGCGGCTATAACAGCGGCAATCCCAACCTGAAGGCGGAAAAAGGCCGTTCGAGCACCATCGGCCTGGTATTCACGCCGCGCTCGATCCCGGCGCTGAGCAAGTTCACGTTCACCGCCGACTACTTCAAGATCAAGATCGCCGACGCCATCGTGGCGACCGAGCGCCAGTACGCGCTGTCCCAGTGCTATAACCAGGGCAACCCCGCGTTCTGCAAATTCATCACGCGCCGTCCGGCACGTGTGGGCAACCTGAGCGCCGGCTCGATCGACCTGAGCGACACCGCCGTCACCAACAGCGGCGGCGTGGGCACCGAGGGCGTCGACATGACGATCTCCTGGGCGGACAAGGTCGGCCCGGGCCGTCTGAGCACGCAGCTGTCCTACACCCGCCTGCGCGAGCTGTGGAACAAGGCCACGCCGGACGCGGACCGCAACGACGACGTCGGCGAAGTCACGTCGACCCAGATCAACGCGCCGCGCAACAAGGCCGTGCTGAACGCCGCCTACAAGTGGGGCAATCTGGGCGCGACCTGGACGGCGACCTATAACGGCCCGGTGGCGCTCGACGACCAGTTCCTCAAGAGTCTGGAAATCGCCCCGGGTTCGGTGGGCGTCGGTTCGCGCACCTACAACGACTTCCAGTTCACCTATGATCTGAAGAAGACGATCCAGCTCTACCTCGGCATCAACAACGCGTTCGACGCCAAGGCGCCGTCGATCATCAGCGGCCTGCCCGGCAGCACCACCGGCACCGAGACCGACGCCTCGACCTACGATCCGATCGGCCGCCGCTACTACCTGGGCCTGCGCGTGACGTTGTAAGCCGCCGTCACGGGCCGTTTGACCAAGCCTTCCCGGTTCGCGCCGGGAAGGCTTTTTATTGTCGACGACGCCCGGTCAGAACGCGTAACGCGCGTTGACGTAGGCGTAGCGGCCGACCACATCGTTCAATCCCTGGACGTAGGTGTCGTTGTAGACGCTGTTCGAATACACCATCGCCTTGTCGAACACGTTGTTGACGCCGACGTTCACGCTCAGTTGCTTGCTGGCCTTGAGGGAGTAATTCAGGTCCCACACCGTGTACGACGGAATGCGCGCGTTGGTGACCGCCGCGTCCTGCGTATAGGTCGGATCGGTGATGTTCAACGTGCCGGCGGCGGTGCGCGCCGTCAGGCCGATCTCGTGCGCGCCGAACTCATACGCGGTCAGCAACGAGTTGTTCCAGCGCGGATGATAGGTGCCCCCCAGCCGGCTTTGCGGCTGCTCGCCCGGCGCGATGCTCTGGTCGTATTTGAAGGTGTGGTTATTCACCTCGTGGAAATGCAGCTTGCCGTAGCCGCCCAGCGACAAGTCGTACTTCAGATCCAGGTCGGCACCGGAGATCTTGGTCTTGCCGAGATTGCTGAACGGCGCGGTGATGCTCTTGATACGCCCCTTGTCGAGACCGGGATGGGCGGCCTCCAGCGCCGGATTGCGCGGGTCGCGTTCGATCAGCGCGGCGTAGCCGGCAATACTGTCCTCGTGGTCCAGGATGTATTGCGCGTCGAGCGACTGGATGGTGTCGCGCTGGTCGATGCCGTACCAGTCGAGCGACATCGACAGGTTCTTCAGCGGCTGCAACACGATGCCGAGCGAATAGTTGTTGGCTTTCTCCGCCTTCAGGTCCGGATTGCCCTTGAGGTAAACCTTGGGGGAGTACGAGCATTGCGCGCCGACATAGCCAAGCGGCCCGCAGCGGACATAGTCGGCCACCGTGGTGTAGGCGGTGGTGACCGAGCCGATCTCCGGCAGCGTCGGCGCCTTGAACGAGGTGGTGGCCGAGCCACGCAGCAGGACCGCGTCGGTTGGACGCCAGGCCAGCGCCACCTTCGGGTTCCAGCTATTGCCGAAGTCGCTGTAATGGTCGCCGCGCAGCGCCAGCTGGGCGTCGAGCTTCGGCAGCACCGGCACCGCCAGTTCGCCATAGACCGAATACAGGCTGCGCGATGCCTTGCTGCTGGTGGCGCCGTAGTCGACCACGTTGTTCAACAAGGTCTGCGGGTCGGCGACATCGTCGATCGACTCATGGCTGGCCTGTGCGCCCCACGCGAAGCCGACCGGGCGCCCCTGCAGCGAAAACAGTTCGGCCTTGCTCATTTTCCATTCGGCCGTCTCCAGCTTCGAGGTGGCGGTGTGGTGCATGTTGTACAGCATCGGCGATACCACGCTCATCGGATTGGCCGGATTGAACGGATCGTAGCCGCCATTGCCCATGACGCCGTCGTTGAGCAATTGGGTCGACGCGTCCAGCAGCACCGTATTGGTGGTGTCGTCGTTAAGCTTGCTGCGGTTCAGGTTGACGGCGAATTCGCTGTCCCAGCCCTGGACGCTGCCGCGCCAGCCGGCCACCACGCGCGCGGTGTCGTTCTTGATGGTTTCCATCTGGCGGCCGGGCTCGGTGATCGCGTGGAACACCTGCAGCCGGTCGCCCGGGGTGAAGCCGTAGGTGGTGTCGGTCGGGCCTGGCAGGCCCAGCACGCCGGGGTTGGTGGTGCCGTCGGTCGACACCAGTTGCGCGCTGCTGAAGTTCGAATAGCCTTTCGCATACAGCGCGGTGTTGTGGTTCAGACCCAGCTCGGCGAACAGCTCGTCGCCGCCGCCGAGGCGCTTCGTGACGATGGTCGAAAAACCGACGCGTTCGATGCGCGGCGTCAACTGAAGAGACGGGTTGGTGAAGCAAACCTGGTCGAGCGTGCCGGCGGCGATGCCGACCCTGCCCTTGCAACCGGGGATGACATAGCCCGGCTCGCCGTTGTCATAGTCGCGCACATAGCCCTGGAACTCGGTTTGCCTGTGATGGTCGGTGCCGCCGAAGCGGGTGTAGTCGGGATCGGCCAGCGCCGAATGTTTGCCGCTGTAGAGCGAATTGCGCTTGAGCGCGTCGACCGTCATCAGGACGTTGTAGCCGTCCTTGTCGATATCGCCCCAGCCCCTGGTCAGGCTGGCGTTGAAGGTCGAGCCGTCGCCCTTGACGTTGGCGCCGAGGTTGCCGGTCACCTCCATGCCCTGGTAATTGCTGCGGGTCTTGAAGTTGATCACGCCGGCCACCGCGTCCGAGCCGTAGATGGCCGAGGCGCCGTCGCGCAGGATCTCGACGCTCTCGAGCGCCGCCAGCGGAATATTGTTCAGGTCGACGAAACTGTTCTCGGCGCCGTCGGCGAAACCGTAGTTGGCCAGGCGGCGCCCGTTGAGCAGGATCAGCGTGTACTTGGCGTCGAGTCCGCGCAGGGCCACCGAGCTGGCGCCGCCGGCGAACGAATTGTAGTTGTTGCCGTCCAGCGCCACACTGACCGACGGCAGTTTGCTCAGCATTTCAACCACGGTGCTGGCGCCGCTTTTCTCGATATCGACACGGCTGATGATTTCCACCGGGGTCGCTCCTTCGCCGGCGATACGGGCGATGTTGGAACCGGTGATGATCACCTTCGGCGGTTCGCTGGCGCCGCCCTCCACGGCGGTTTGCGCCTGCGCGGTCGACAACCACACCGTGGCCCCGGCCAGCGCCCCGAGTGCCAGACGGACGGACAAAACTCCTTGCTTTTCTTTTAAGCTCATTCAGTAGCTCCCAATTATTAGCGACAGTCGCGGTTCGACTGCATGACGATCACCGCCCTGCTTGTCGCAGGCCGATGACTTAGTCTCGCACGGGTGCATTTCATGGGTGAAGGGTGTGGCGGGGTGGATTTGTATCAAAATTTACAAATCGCACTTTTTACAACAGTGAGCAGTTACTAACCTTTCCTATACGTTAGAAATGGCCATCATGTCCACGGGGCGACCTGATCGACGTTGGACGGCCCGCGGCGGCGGAATAAAAGTTCGACCGGTCACCGCCATTAAAAAAGCCCTCCAGGCTCGCGCCGGGAGGGCTTTACATTGGATGAAACGAATTACTTCGCGGTCATCAGCGCCACGGTGGTGTCCAGCATGCGGTTCGAGAAGCCCCACTCGTTGTCGTACCACGACGACACCTTGACCAGGCGGCCCGACACCTTGGTCAGCGTCGAGTCGAAGTTCGACGACGCCGGGTTGTGGTTGAAGTCGATCGACACCAGCGGTTCGGTCTGATAGGTCAGCACTTCCTTCAGCGCGCCCTCGGCGGCGGCCTTCATGATCGCGTTGACTTCGTCGACGGTCGTGTCGCGCTTGGCGATGAACGACAGGTCGACCAGCGAGACGTTGATGGTCGGCACGCGGATCGCGAAACCGTCCAGCTTGCCGTTCAGTTCCGGCAGCACCAGGCCGACCGCGGCGGCGGCGCCGGTCTTGGTCGGGATCATGCTCATCGTGGCCGAACGGGCGCGGCGCAGGTCTTCGTGCATCACGTCCGACAGCACCTGGTCGTTGGTGTAGGCGTGCACGGTGGTCATCAGGCCGGTTTCCAGGCCGATGGCGTCGTTGAGCGGCTTGACCAGCGGGGCCAGGCAGTTGGTGGTGCACGAGGCGTTCGAGATGACGGTGTCGGTCGACTTCAGCACGTTCTGGTTGACGCCGTACACGATGGTGGCGTCGACGTCCTTGCCGCCCGGTGCCGAGATGATGACTTTCTTGGCGCCGCCCTTGAGGTGGGCCGAGGCCTTCTCTTTGGTGGTGAAGAAGCCGGTGCACTCGAGCACCACGTCCACGCCCAGGTCGCCCCATGGGATTTCGGCCGGGTTGCGCTGCGCGAACACGCGGATCACGTCGCCGTTGACGATCATGTTGTCGCCGTCGACTTCCACCGTGCCGGGGAACTTGCCGTGGGCGGTGTCGTAGCGGGTCAGGTGGGCGTTCGACTTGGCGTCGCCCAGGTCGTTGATCGCCACGATCTGGATGTCTTGCTTCTTGCCACCTTCGTAGAAAGCGCGCAATACATTGCGGCCGATACGGCCGTAGCCGTTGATTGCAACTTTGATCGTCATACTCTGCTCCTGATTAAAAAAATAAGGTAGTCCAACAAGCAATTATAGATTATGCAATGACCAGTTTGACTTTCGCCACGACGTTTTCCACCGTGAAGCCGAAATGCTTGAACAACACGCCCGCCGGAGCCGATTCGCCGAAGGTGTCGATGCCGACCACGGCGCCTTCCAGGCCGACGTATTTGTACCAGAAATCGGTCACGCCGGCTTCGATGGCCACCCGCGGCAAGCCTTTGGTCAACACGCCGGCCTTGTAGGCGGCGTCCTGGCGGTCGAACACGTCGGTCGACGGCATCGACACCACGCGCGCGGCGATGCCCTCGGCGGCCAGCGCGGAGGCGGCGGCCACGGCCAGCTCGACTTCCGAGCCGGTGGCGATCAGGGTGACCTTGGCGTCGGCCACTTCGCTCAGCACGTAACCGCCGCGGGCGACGTCGGCGATCTGCTGGGGCGTGCGCTCCTGGTACGGCAGGTTCTGGCGCGAGAAGATCAGGGTCGACGGACCGTTCTTGCGCTTGACCGCCTCGCCCCACGCCACCGCCGATTCGACGGTGTCGCACGGACGCCAGTTGTCCAGGTTGGGGATCAGGCGCATCGACGAGATGTGCTCGACCGACTGGTGGGTCGGGCCGTCCTCGCCCAGGCCGATCGAATCGTGGGTGAACACGAAGATCGAGCGCAGCTTCATCAGCGCGGCCATGCGCAGCGCGTTGCGGCTGTAGTCGGAGAACGTCAGGAAGGTCGCGCCGAACGGGATGTAGCCGCCGTGCAGCGTGATGCCGTTCATGATCGCGCTCATGCCGAATTCGCGCACGCCGTAGTTGACGTGGTTGCCCGGCTTGCCCGAACGGACCGGGATCGATTCCTTCCAGTTGGTCAGGTTCGAGCTGGTCAGGTCGGCCGAGCCGCCCAGGAATTCCGGCAGCACCGGCGCCAGCGCCTGGATGGCGTTCTGGCTGGCCTTGCGGGTGGCGATGTTTTCCTTCTTCTCGACGCACGCGGCGATGGCGGCGGCCAGCGCGGCGTCGAAGGCGGCCGGCAGCTCGCCCTTCATGCGGCGGGTCAGTTCTGCCGCTTCGGCCGGGAACTTGGCGCTGTACTCGCTGAACATGGCGGTCCATGCCGCTTCCTGCTTGGCGCCGGCCGCTTTCGCGTCCCAGGCGGTGTACAGGTCGGCCGGCACTTCGAACGGTGCCGGGCTCCAGCCGATGTATTCGCGCACGGCGGCGATTTCCTTGTCGCCCAGCGCGGCGCCGTGGACCTTGTCGCCGCCCTGCAGGTTCGGCGACCCCTTGCCGATGACGGTCTTGCAGCAGATCAAGGTCGGCTTGGTGGACGTCTTGGCGGCGGCGATCGCGGCCGACACGGCGGCCACGTCGTGGCCGTCGACGGCGCGGATCACGTTCCAGCCGTAGGCTTCGAAGCGGGCCGGGGTGTCGTCGGTGAACCAGCCCTCGACCTTGCCGTCGATGGAGATGCCGTTGTCGTCGTACAGCGCGATCAGCTTGTTCAGGCCCAGGGTGCCGGCCAGCGCGCACACCTCGTGCGAGATGCCTTCCATCAGGCAGCCGTCGCCGACGAAGGCGTAGGTGTAATGGTTGACGACGTCGTAGCCCGGCTTGTTGAATTCATTTGCCAGCAGATACTCGGACAGCGCCATGCCGACCGCGTTGGCGATGCCCTGGCCCAGCGGGCCGGTGGTCGTTTCCACGCCCGGCGTGACGTCCACTTCCGGGTGGCCCGGGGTTTTCGAATGCATCTGGCGGAACGAGCGGATGTCGTCCATCGTCACCGCGTAGCCGCTCAGGTGCAATAGCGCGTAGTGCAGCATCGAGCCGTGGCCGTTCGACAACAGGAAACGGTCGCGGTTGGCCCATTTGGGGTTGGCCGGGTTGTGGCTGTAATGGCCACTCCACAGCGCAACGGCGATCTCTGCCATGCCCATCGGCATGCCTGGGTGGCCGGAATTGGCCTTCTGGACGGCGTCCATTGCCAGCGCGCGGATCGCGTTAGCCATTTGGGTGTGCGGGAGCGTAGTGTTCATCGTGTAAGTAAGTGCGGGAGGTTTGGAATCCTGGAGCTGCCAACTGCCGTGCTGCTGAACGCAGTATTCTACCAGAGCCTACCCCGGCGGCCTAAAATTGGCGGATTTGCAACGCCCGGCCGGGCATGCCCGGCGGCGGCGCCCGGGCGACTTGCGGCCGCCACCCGAAGTAAGTCACCCGGACGCTGGCGTAGCGACTAAAATTACCGGTCATTCCCAGACCGGACTTTCGCATGCCCCGCTTTTACCTCCCCCAGCCGCTGGCCGTCGGCCAACTCGTCACCCTGCCCGACACGGTGTCCCACCACATCCAGGTGCTGCGGCTGGCCGACGGCGAATTGATCACCTTGTTCAACGGCGAGGGCGGCGAATACAGCGCCACCTTGACCCGCATCGAGCGGCGCAGCGCCACCGTCGAGATCAAGGCGCACAACCCGCGCGACGTCGAGCTGCCGTTCGCCATCACCCTGGCGCAGGCGCTGCCGGAGGGCACCAAGATGGACTGGATCATCGAAAAGGCGATCGAGCTGGGCGTGTCGGGCTTCCAGCCGCTGGCCGCGCAGCGCTGCGTGGTGCGGCTGTCGGCCGAGCGCGCGGAAAAAAAGATGGGGCACTGGCGCGGCATCATCGAATCGGCGTCCGAGCAGAGCGGCCGCAACCGCCTGGCGCAGCTGGCGCCGCTGCAGGACTATAAACAGTGGATCACCCAGCAGGACATGCACCGGCGCATCATCCTGACGCCGCGCGCGCAACAGTCGCTGCCGGACTGGGCGCGCCACCAGGGGCCGCAGGCGGTCACCCTGGTGATCGGTCCGGAGGGCGGCCTCAGCGAGCAGGAGGAAGAGGCCGCGCT
>DATMSN010000032.1:0-3186 GCA_035565375.1 Duganella sp.
ACCTGCGCGGCGTTCGTGTTCGTGGTGCTGGGCGTGGTGGCGCGCGTGTCGGGCTTCAGCCTGTGGAAGTTCCTGCGCTATATCAAGGAGGAGCTGTTCACCGTGCTGGGCACCAGTTCGTCGGAATCGGTGGTGCCGCAGCTGATGCGCAAGCTGGAACATGTGGGCGTGTCCAAGCCAGTGGTCGGCCTGGTGATACCATCGGGCGTGACGTTCAACCCGGACGGCCAGTGCATCTACTACACGATGGCGGCCATCTTCATCGCCCAGGCCACCAACACGCCGCTGAGCGTCACCGACCAGTTGGTGGTGCTGGGGGTGTTGATGCTGACGTCCAAGGGTTCGGCCGGTGTGACCGGTTCGGGCTTCATCACGCTGGCGGCGACGCTGGCCTCGCTGGGGAACATTCCCGTCGCCGGCATGGTGCTGCTGCTCGGCGTGGACCGCTTCATGTCGGAGGCGCGCGCCATCACCAACACCATCGGCAACGCGGTGGGCACGATGGCGATCGCGCAATGGGTCGGCGCGTTGGACCGCGACCGCATGCAGCGCGTGCTGAACGGCGAATCGACGGAGGAGGAATTGCGGGCGCTATCGGCCAAGGACGACCCGGACGACAGCGAGGAGGTAAAACACGTAGGGCGGATTAGCGCAGCGTAATCCGCCATGAGCCGCCGGCGACTCACGCATGGCGGATTACGGCGTTCCGCCTAATCCGCCCGTGTTTTAGATATCCGGTGCATGATGTTGCCGCCGCTTATTTCCCGATCACCTTGACCAGCTTTGCCAGCGCCTTGTCGCTGGCGCTCAGGCTTTGCGTGGCATCGTTCCAGCGCAGCGTGGTGGTCGTGGCGCCCTTGCCTTTTTCGTAGTCGTAGCTGGCGCCGTCGTCGTCATACAGGTTGAACTCACCGTCCCTGCCCGGATAGACATGGATGGCGGCGATCGCCTGTTTGGTCGCCGTCGACTGGATATCCGCGCCGACCGGCACGATCGACCCGGCCTTGACGAACACCGGTATGCGCTCGATCGGCGCCGCCACCTTGACCCACTGGCCGCCGCTGAATTTCTCGTTGGTCCAGTAGTTATACCAGTCGGCGCCCGCCGGCAGGTAGACATCCTTCTGCGTCTGCCCCTGCTCCGTCACCGGCGCCACCAGGAAGGCCGGGCCGAACATGTATTCGGTGCCGATGTTGGCGACGTTCGGGTCGCCGGCGAAGTCCATCCACAACGGCCGCATGAACGGCGCGCCGGTGTCGTAGGTGGTCTTGGCGCTCGAATACAAATACGGAATCAAACGATAACGCAGGCGGTCGTAGTCGGCCAGGATGGTCTCGGCGGCGCGGCCGAAGGACCACAACTCGGCGGCCTTGCGGTCGCCGTGCACGCGCAACGTCGGCAGGAAGGTCCCGTACTGGAACCAGCGCGTGAACAACTCCGGATAGTCGTGATACTGGCCGACCACGTCGCGCGCGTCGGACGGATCGAGCAACGGCGCCTTGGTGGCGGTGGTGCTCTGCGGCAGTCCCTGCCAGCCGCCGATGTCGTTACCCCAGTAGGCGATGCCGGAGGCGGTCATGTTCAAGCCGGTCGGGATCTGGCGCGCCAGCGCTTCCCAGCTTGGATGGATGTCCGAGGACCAGAACAGCGCGCCGGTGCGCTGCGAACCGAGATACGCGGCGCGCGAGAGGATCAGCACGCGCTTGTTCGGCTTCCATGCGCGCATGCCCTGCGCCACGCCTTCCACGTGCAGCAGCGGGAACAGGTTGTGATAGCGGTCGCCCGAGCCGATCGAGTAGAAGAAGCCGTCCGGCACCAGATCGGGCTCGGTCTCGTCGAGCCACGGATAGTCGAAGCCGTGCGAGAGGATATTGTCGCGCGCCTTCTGCCAGAACCACGCGCGCGCGGCCGGATTGGTCGGGTCGATCAAGCCGCCGGTGCGGTCGGAGCGGAACGGCAGGCCGTCCACGGTCTTGCCGTCCTTGTCCTTGAGCAGATAGCCCTTGGCATCGAGCTCGTTGAAGTAGCGGCCCGACGTTTCGTAGCGCGGCCAGATCGAGATGATCGACTGCATGCCCATGTCGTGCAGCTGCTTGTTCATGCCGTCCGGGTCCGGGAACTCGGCCGGGTTGATGTCCATCTGGCCCATGCGCGTCCAGTAGAACCAGTCCAGCACCATCACGTCCAGCGGGTACTTCTTCTCGCGGTAGGTCTTGGCCACGCGCAGCATCAGGTCCTGGCTGTCGTAGCGCGCCTTGGACTGGATCAGGCCAAACGCCGCCTTCGGTGGAATCGGCGTTTTGCCGGTCAAGCGCGCATAACCCGAGTACAGCGCCTCCGGCTTGTCGCCGGTGATGATGAAGAAGCTGACGCGCTCCCCCACCTTGGATTGGAACGAGGTGCGGCCGTTGATGGCGGCGACAAAGCGCGTGGCCGACGGGTTGTCCCAGACGATGCCGTAGGACTTGGAGCTGACCATGAATGGCACGCACACCGTCTCGCCGGCCGGCGCGTCGTACCAGTGCGCGCAGTCGATGGTGCGGCCGCGCAGGTCCAGCGCGCCGGTCGATTCCTGGTTCTGGCCCATGCCGTAGTAATGCTCGTCGGCCGGCGCGGCGAACGAGGCGCCCACCTGGTAGGTCTTCTCGGTGTTGACGGTCTGCGGCGACATCTCCCAGCCGTTCATGCTCAGGATGGTCTCGCCCTTGGCGTTTTTCACTTGAAGGCCGACCGGCGCCAGTTGCGGCGCGAAGTACTTCTCGCCGGTGCTCGGCACGCGCGGCGGCGGCGCGGCGTTGATGTGCAGCGTCAGCGCCGGCGAGGCGAAGGTGTCGCCATCCTTGCCGCTGCTGTGGCGGAAGGCGTCGTTGTCGGCGTTCTTGGGCAGGATGCCGAAGCCTGGGCCTTTCAGCACTTCGGCCTTGTCGGTGGCAATCGTCACGTGGACCACGTTCGGTCCGTAGGCTTCCACCGCGACCCAGGCGCCATTGCGGTCGAGGGTGGTGATCGGCGCTGCGGCGGCAAGGCTGGCGACGCCGGAAATCGCAACGGCCATCGCCCTGCGCTTGAAATGCACGTTCATTTGTTCTCCTGTGTTGTCGGTTATGGTTGAATCAGTTTTCGTTCGCGCAGCCATTCCTCCGCGCGGCGCGTCCAGCGGGAGGCGGTGCCGTTGCCGGGTCGCAT
>DATMSN010000033.1:0-2664 GCA_035565375.1 Duganella sp.
CCTTCAAAACGGCCCACAATCGATTTTCGCGAGGGCGGTAAGGGGTCGAGGACCCCTTCGCCAAAACAGCATTTTGATTTTTTGATTTATTCACACACTCTACGTGGAACCGGGGATTGGCCTATTGCGCCACCCAGCCGCCGTCCATGTTCCACGCCACGCCGCGCACCTGCCTGGCGGCGTCGCCGCACAGGAACACCGCCAGCGCGCCGAGCTCCTCGGGCGTGACGAACTCGCCGGACGGCTGCTTGTCGGCCAGCAGCGCTTTTTTCGCCGCGTCGTTGCTGATGCCGTCCTTGGCGGCGCGGGCGTCGACCTGTTTTTGCACCAGCGGCGTGAGCACGAAGCCGGGGCAGATGGCGTTGACGGTCACGCCGGTGGCGGCGGTCTCGAGCGCGCCGGCCTTGGTCAGGCCGATCAGGCCGTGCTTGGCCGCCACGTAGGCCGACTTGCCGGCCGACGCCACCAGGCCGTGGGTCGACGCCAGGTTGATGATGCGGCCCCAGTCGTTGGCGCGCATGCGCGGCAGCACCAGGCGCGACGTGTGGAACGCCGACGTCAGGTTGATGGCGATGATGGCGTCCCATTTCTCGACCGGGAAATCCTCGACGTTGGCCACGTGCTGGATGCCGGCGTTGTTGACCAGCACGTCGACGCCGCCGAATTTGTCGGCGGCGAAGGCGATCATGCTTTCGATCTCGGCCGGCTTGGACATGTCGGCGTTGTGGTGGGCGACCTGGACGCCGAATTCCCCGGCCAGGTCGATTTGCAATTGCTTGATCTCGGCGGCGTCGCCGAAGCCGTTGAGCACCACGTTGGCGCCCTCGGCCGCCAGCGCGCGCGCGATGCCCAGGCCGATGCCGGATGTCGAGCCGGTGACCAATGCTGTTTTACCGCTCAAAGTCTGGTTTGTCATGCTGTCCTCTGCGGGGTTGGAGATAAAAGGCTCGCTGCGCTACACTTCGGTAAGATTTTAAGCGCAACGCCCGGTAAAATGGTATTTCAGAACATCATTACATAAAAACATCGAGGAAGCCGCATGTTCGAAGCGAAAATAAAGTCTGTTCAGTGCCTGTCGTTGGCTGGCTTGCACCGGATGGCATACAAGGAATGGGGCGACGAGGACAACCCGAACGTGCTCGTGTGCGTGCACGGCGTGACCCGCGTCGCCGACGATTTCGACAGCATGGCGCGCGCGCTGGCCAACGACTATCGCGTGATCTGCCCTGACGTCGTCGGCCGCGGCCGTTCCGACTGGCTGCGTAATCCCCAGCTATACCGCATTCCCCAATATGTCAGCGACATGGTGACGTTGCTGGCACGCGTGCTGGACCAGGGGCCCGGGCAAAAGGTCGACTGGTTCGGCACCTCGATGGGCGGGCTGATCGGCCTGGGCCTGGCCTCGCTGCCGGACAACCCGATCCGCAAGCTGGTGCTCAACGACATCGGGCCGGTGCTGGCGCCGGCGGCGCTGCAGCGCATCGGCGACTACATCGGCCAGGACCTGCGCTTCGACACGTTCGACGACGGCGCCAAATTCATCCGCGACGTCTCGGCCTCGTTCGGCCCCCACACCGAGCAGGAATGGCACAAACTGGCCGCCGATGTTTTGCGCCAGGACAAAGACGGCAAGTGGGTGCGCCATTATGATATGGGGTTGTCCTTGCCGTTCCGCTCGGCGACACCGGAGTCGGCCGGCGCCGACGAGGCGATGCTGTGGGCCGCCTACGACGCCGTCACTTGCCCGACCTTGCTGGTGCGCGGCGCCGAGTCCGATCTGCTCGCACGCGAGACGGCGGTCATGATGACGGGGCGCGGACCGCAGGCCACGCTGGTGGAAATCCCGGACGTCGGCCACGCGCCGACCTTCATCCACGACGATCAGATCGCGATCGCCAAGACATTCCTGCTCGGCTGAACGGCCGGCGCACACCGAATCGAAGTTAAAGAAGAAAAAAGCATGGAAATTAAACGACTGCATGTAGGAAAACGATTGTCCGAAGTGGCGATCCATCAGGGCACCGTCTATCTGGCGGGCCAGATCGCCGAGGAAACCAGTCTCGATATCCGCGGTCAAACCCGCGAGGTGCTGGGCCACATCGACCGTCTGCTGGCCGAATCGGGCAGCGACAAGACCTGCATCCTGAGCTGCCAGATCTATCTCGCCGACATGGCCGATTTCGCCGGCATGAACGAAGAGTACGACGCCTGGGTGCCGGGCGGCCACACGCCGCCGCGCGCCACCGTCGAAGCCAAGCTGGCCAATCCGGAAGTGCTGGTCGAGATCGTCATCGTCGCCGCCCAGCGTTAGGAACGACATGGTTTCCATCACCGCACTCACCAGCGCCACTTCCGAGCAACTGGTGCAGGGGCTCACGCCGGACGACAGCGCGCGCATGCTGTCGGCGCTCGACTTCGCCGGCAGCGCCTATGGCGACAAGCTCAGCACCAGCGGCCAGTCGGCGCTCGATTTCTCGATCGGCGTGGCCGGCACGCTGTCGTTCATGCGCACCGACGTCGAGACCCGCATCGCCGGCCTGATGTTCGAGCTCACCTTGCTCGACACCACGCAGGCGGCCGTCATCGAGCCGCGTTTCGGCCAGGAGGTCGGCGACCTGGTGGCCGGCGTGCGCCAGCTGATACGGCTGCGCGAGCTGACGCAAG
>DATMSN010000034.1:0-3504 GCA_035565375.1 Duganella sp.
GTCGCCGCCGTGCAGGGCCAGCAACGGCATCGCCATGGCGAGCGCGTTCTCGCGCGCGGCCTGGTCGACGCCGGCGCAGCTGCGTCCGAGCGCGTTAAAGGCCCAGTCGACGGAAACGCCCGATTCGATGGCGTTGAGCACCAGCGCGGTGAACACGGCCGACGATTTGCCGTCGCCGGCGATGTCGGTGACGGCGGCGAACTGCGCCAGCGTCAGGCCGCCCTCGTTGCCGGCGATGGCGCCGACCGCCCGCGCATAAGCCGAGCTGAAGCTTTGGTCGGACGACAGGTGCTCGTCCAGCGAGCGCACGCTCACGACGTGGGCGGCCGGCGGCGTCCCGGGCTGACTATTCACACATGCTCCGATTCATAAGATTACCTAGCCGGGATTTTAACTGAAGCGCCGCGCTTGCGGGCGCGCGGACCGGCCGTTTAACCGGCCCCGGTCGCCAGGAAAAGGGTTTCCTTGATCTCCTCCATCACCACATAGCTCTTCGACTGCGCCGCCCCCGGCAGGCTGAGCAGCATGTCGCCGAGCAACTTGCGGTACTCGGCCATCTCGTGGATGCGCGCCTTGATCAGGTAGTCGAAGTCGCCCGACACCAGGTGGCACTCCTGCACCTCGGGAATGCGCAGCACCTCGCGCCGGAACTGCTCGAACACGGGGCCGGACTTCTGGTTCAGCGTGATCTCGACAAACACCAGCAGCTTGGCGCCCAGCGCCGGCGGATCGATGCGCGCGTGGTAGCCGGTGATGACGCCGTCGCGCTCCATGCGCTTGACCCGCTCGATGGCCGGCGTGATCGACAGCCCCACCTGCTCGCTCAAGTCCTTCATCGAGATGCGGCCGTCGCCTTGCAGGATGTGCAGGATCTTGCGGTCGAGCTTGTCCAGGGCGCGGACCGATTCCTTTTGAATTCGCATGATAATCCACTAAATAATCTAAGTTATACGGTAACAAATGCTACCCCGACCAGCATACCATAGTGGAATATCTGGCTCATCAATAATAGGGGTTCGCATGCGCGTTGTCATTCTCGGTAGCGGTGTTATCGGCGTCACCAGCGCCTATTATTTGGCCCAGGCCGGCCACGACGTGACCGTGCTCGACCGCCAGCCCGGCCCCGCGCTGGAAACCAGTTTCGCCAACGCCGGCCAGATCTCGCCCGGCTACGCCTCGCCGTGGGCGGCGCCCGGCATCCCGCTCAAGGCGATGAAATGGATGCTGCAGCGCCACGCCCCGCTGTCGATCACGCCCGACGGCACCTTGTTCCAGCTGCAATGGATGTGGCAAATGCTGCAAAACTGCACGACCGAGCGCTACGCGGTGAACAAGGAGCGCATGGTGCGGCTGGCCGAATACAGCCGCGACTGCTTCAAGACCCTGCGCGCGGCCACCGGCATCGCCTACGAGGGCCGCCAGCAAGGCACGACGCAGCTGTTCCGCACCCAGAAACAGCTGGACGACGCCGCCAAGGACATCGCCGTGCTGCGCGACACCGGCGTCCCCTATGAATTGCTGAGCCGCGAACAGTTGGTCGGCGCCGAACCCGGCCTCGACAAAAACAAGCTGGTCGGCGGCCTGCGCCTGCCCAACGACGAAACCGGCGACTGCCAGCTGTTCACCACCGGGCTGACGGCGATGGCCGAAAAGCTGGGCGTGAAGTTCCGCTACGGCGTCGACATCACCGGGCTGATCAGCTCGGGCGAGGACATCAAGGGCGTGCAATGCGGCGCCGAGGTCGTCACGGCCGACTCCTACGTGGTCGCGCTCGGTTCGTACTCGACCACGCTGCTCGGCGACCTGGTGCGCATCCCCGTTTATCCGCTCAAGGGGTATTCGATCACGGTGCCGATCGTCGACGCCGCCGCCGCGCCGGTGTCGACCATCCTCGACGAGACCTACAAGATCGCGGTGACGCGCTTCGACGACCGCATCCGCGTCGGCGGCATGGCCGAGATCGCCGGCTTCGACACGCGCCTCAATCCGCGCCGGCGCGAAACGCTGGAGATGGTCGTCAACGACCTGTTCCCGGGCGCCGGCGACACCGCCGCCGCCAGCTTCTGGACCGGTTTGCGGCCGATGACGCCGGACGGCACGCCGATCGTCGGCCGCACCGGCCTGCGCAACCTGTTCCTCAACACCGGCCACGGCACGTTGGGCTGGACCATGTCGTGCGGCTCGGCGCAACTGCTGTCCGATATCATTTCGGCACGCCGCCCGGCGATCCTGGCCGACGATCTATCGGTGGCGCGCTACAGCGGCGCGCTGCCGGCGCGCCAGCCACGGCTGGTCAACGCGTGATGGGCGTAACCCAACCACCTTTTGCCTCGACGCCAGCGTAACCACTTGGGGGTCGTACCCGCGGGGTACGACCCCGGCCGGGGGTGCGGGTCAATCGCCAAACAGCCCCCCACTGTCGCATCCCCGCCTCTATCGCACCCCGAACCCCAAACATCGTCATCATGGCGTTGAGAATGGGCCGTAGCGTGCGTATAATTTTAATCATGAATAAACTTGAAGCATTCGGCCATATCGCGGCCCTCGCCATCCGTGGCGAACTGGTATTCCCCACCAGCGTAAACGCGGCGCTCCGCGTTCAATTGGCGTTGGACGACCCCGAATGCCCGGTCGACAAGGCGATCAGCCTGGTGCTGGCCGAGCCGCTGCTGGCCGCGCGCACCGTCGCCATCGCCAATTCGGCGATGTTCAACCGCTCCGGCGCGCCGGTTATCACCAACGTTCGCGGCGCCATCATGCGTATCGGTTACCAAAACCTGTTCGCGCTGGCCGCCGCGATGGTGGTGCGCCAGTTCGGCAGCAAGATCACCGACCCCAAACTGCGCGCCAAGGCCGAGGCGCTGTGGGACCACACCATCGCCGTCTCCGCGCTGGCGCGCCTGATCGCGCGCCACGTCACCGGCGTCAACGAGGACACCGCGCTGTTCGCCGGCATCGTGCACGAGGTGGGCGGCTTCTACCTGCTGTCGCGCGCCGACGAGTTCCCCGGCCTGCTCGAGGAAGACCCCGAAAACTGGCACTCGGCCAGCGAGGAGATCATCACGCGCGAGGTGATGCGCCAGTTGTGCATCCCCGAGCCGGTGGCCGACGCCATCGAGGGCCTGCGCGACAGCTTCATGTCGATCCCGCCGGACTCGCTGCTCGACACGCTGCTGCTGGCCAACCACCTGACGCCGGTGCGCTCGCCGCTGCAGGAGCCGCAGCGCGAGCTGCCGCCGCATTCCGATTCCGCGATCGACCTGTTCATCGACGAGGAAAAGCTGGCGTCGATGCTGAAGGAGGCGGCCATCGACGCCGCCGAAATGAACGCCGCGCTGCTGGTCTGAGCGCCACCGGGCCGGCGCGTGGCAGTCGCGCGCCCGGCCCTTCCCCTGGAGATGATGCATGCAGACTGCCCCCCTGTCCTACGGGTCGGATCAATCCGGCCTGGTCTGCGGCTACGTGTTCGGCCGCGCGGCCGACGGCACGGGCCGGCCGCTGGAC
>DATMSN010000035.1:0-5798 GCA_035565375.1 Duganella sp.
AACCGCGCAGCGCCAAAAGGTGGCGCTGGCGCGCGCCGCGGCGGCGACGGTCCGGCCCGGGCAGCTGATCTTCGTCGATTGCGGCAGCACCAACCTGGCCATCGTCGACTTTCTGGGCGAGGACCAGGACTTGACGGTGGCGACCAATTCCATCGACGTCGCCGCCGCCGTGCTGCGCCGGCCCGGCCTGCGCCTGATCCTGGTCGGCGGCGTGGTCACGCCGGCGCTGGGCGGCAGCGTCGATGCCGGCGCCATCGCCACGGTGTCCGCCATGAATATCGACCGCCTGTTTTTGGGCGCGTGCGCGGTGGCCGCGTCCACCGGCGTCAGCGCCTTCGATCCCGCCGACGCGCAATTCAAGCGCGCGCTGGTCGCCGCCAGCGCGCAGGTCACGGTGCTGGCGACGAACGAGAAGCTGGGCACCAGCGCGCCGTTTCGCGTGGCGCATGTCGACGACGTCGGCGGTTTCATCCTGGAGCATGACGTGCCGGACGCCGCGCTCCAGCCGCTGCTCGAAGCGGACGCCGTCGTGTCGAAAGCGGGGGCCTGGGACGCGCCGTGAACCCCGGACGGCAGACGGCCCGCACACCGGCGCGGGCGGCGGTGTATATTGGCGGCGATTTGAATCACTTGCCGCTGGATAACCCTCATGTCTGCTGTTTCGCTGTTCTGCCTGGTTTTTGCCTATTTCGCCTTGCTGCTGGTGGTCGCCTGGCGCACCTCCCGCAACGCCACCAACGACAGCTTCTTCATCGGTAACAAGAGCAGCAACTGGATGCTGGTCGCGTTCGGCATGGTCGGCACCACGCTGAGCGGCGTCACCTTCATCAGCGTCCCCGGCGCGGTCGGCCGCGACGGCTTCGGCTACCTGCAGGTGATCCTGGGCTATGTGCTCGGCTACATCGCCGTCGCCCATGTGCTGCTGCCGCTGTACTATCGCCTCAAGCTGACCTCGATCTACCACTATCTGGATGTCCGGCTCGGCCAGCGCTCCTATCAGAGCGGCGCCGCGTTTTTCATCCTGTCGCGCACCTTGAGCGCCTCGGCGCGGCTTTACCTGGTCGTCAACATCCTGCAGATCACCATCCTCGACACCATGGGCGTGCCGTTCTGGCTGACGACCCTGGTGATCCTGGCCATGATCCTGCTCTACACCTACGAGGGCGGTGTGAAAACCATCGTCTGGACCGACACGCTGCAAACCAGCGGCATGGTGCTGGGGTTGGTGATCTGCGTCGCCTGGCTGCTGCGCGACATGAATCTGACCCTGCCCGAGAGCCTGGCGCGCATGCACGCGCAAGGCTTGACGAAGGTGGTCACGACGTCGATCGACAGTCCGGCCTATTTCTGGAAGCAGGTGCTGGCCGGCTTTTTCATCGTGCTGGCGATGACGGGCATGGACCAGGAGATCATGCAGAAGAATATCTCCGTCAAGACCCTGCGCGACTCGCAAAAGAACATGCTGATGCTGACGGTGATCCTGTCCGCCGTGCTGGTGCTGTTCATGTTCCTCGGCGGGCTGCTGTACCTGTACGCGCCGACGGTCGGCTTGACGGCCGGCGGCGACAAGATCTTCCCGGCCGTGGTCATGGGCCACATGCCGGCGGCGCTGCAGCTGATCTTTTTCATCGGTCTGGTGTCGGCGCTGTTCCCCAGCGCCGACGGCGCGCTGACCGCGTTGACGTCGACCTTCTGCATCGACATCCTCGGCCTGCAGCGCCGCACCGATTTGGTCGAGGCGCCCAAGGTGCGGCTGCGCCACCGCGTCCACCTGGGTTTTTGCGCACTGTTCCTGCTGCTGGTGTTGATGTTCAAATGGGTCGACAATGCCAGCATGGTGGGGCTTGTGCTGAAGCTGACCGGCTATACCTATGGCCCGTTGCTGGGCCTATTCGCCTTCGGTATCCTGACCCGCCGCGCGGTGCGCGACCGTTGGGTGCCGCTGGTGGCGCTGGCCGGCCCGGCGCTCTGTTATGCGATTGACGTCAATCAAAAATTACTATTCGGTAACTATCGTTTGGGCTTGGAATTGCTTATCATGAACGGTTTGCTGGTGTTTGGGGGCCTGCTCCTGATCTCGGTGCCGGGACAGCCCAGGCCGCATGCAGTATGATCTTGTAAATTACGCAATCACTTGGAGTATCAATGGCCCGATCACCGTTTTCCTATATCCGTAGCGGCTTCGCTTTCTTCTGGCGGGCGCTCGACGCCGGCCGCCGCACGATCCTGAATCTGCTGTTCCTGGTGTTGCTGATCGCGTTGGCTTATGCGATCTTCGGCGGCGGCTTCAAGCCGCTCGGCCCCAAGACCACCCTGGTGCTGGACCTGAAGGGGCAACTGGTCGAACAGTCCAACGTCAACGCGCGCGAGGCGCTGCTGACCACCGCGCGCGGCGGCGAAGCGCACAAGATGATGCAGCTGCGCGATGTGCTGATGGTGCTCGACACGGCCGCCAAGGATCCGTCGATCGGCGCCGCCGTGCTGCTGACCGACGAAATGGAAGGCGGCGGCCAGGCCATGCTGCGCGAAGTGGCGGCGGGCCTGGACCGCTTCAAGGCGGCCGGCAAGCCGGTGGTGGCCTGGGGTTCCAGCTACGACCAGCGCCAGTATCTGCTGGCCGCCCACGCCAACGAGGTGTATATGCACCCGATGGGCATGGTGCTGATGGAGGGCTTCGGCCGCTACCGCAACTACTACCGCGACGCGCTCGACAAACTGGGCGTGACGGTCAACCTGCTGCGCGTGGGCACCTACAAGAGCTTTGGCGAGCCGTATGTCGCCAACGGCCCGTCGCAGGCGGCCAGCGAGGCCGAATCGTATCTGAACAACGCGCTGTGGGCGTCCTACACCGCCGACGTCGAGAAGGCGCGCAAGCTGCCGCAAGGGCAGATCATGAAGACCATCAACGACCTGCCGGCCCAGGTGGAGGCGGTCAACGGCGACATGGGCAAGCTGTCGCTGTCGGCCAAGTTGGTCGACGGCCTCAAGACCCGCGATGAAATCCGCCAGATGATGATCAACCGCGGCGCGCTCGATGCCGAAGGCAAGAGCTTCCGCCAGGTCGGCTTCGACGAATACCTGGCGCGCGTGCCGAACAAGCTGACCGGCGACGCCGTCGGCGTGATCGTGGCGCAGGGCGAAATCAGCGACGGCACCACCGGTCCGGGCGCCATCGGCGGCGATTCGACCTCCAAATTGATACGCGCGGCGCGCGAGGACCACGGCATCAAGGCCATCGTGTTGCGGGTCGATTCGCCCGGCGGCAGCGCCTTCGCCTCGGAGTTGATCCGCCGCGAGCTGGAACTGACGCGCGCCGCCGGCAAGCCGGTGGTGGTCTCGATGGGCAACGTGGCCGCTTCCGGCGGCTACTGGATATCGATGGCGTCCGATGAGGTGATCGCCGATCCGAACACCATCACCGGCTCGATCGGCGTGTTCGCGATTCTGCCGACCGCCGACAAGGTGATCGACAAGCTGGGCATCCACACCGCCGGCCAGCCGACCACCTGGCTGGGCGACGCCGGCAATCCACTGCGTCCGCTCGATCCGCGCTTCGCGCAGGTTATCCAGGGCAGCATCAACCATATCTACGCCGAGTTCACGACCCGCGCGGCCAAGGCGCGCAAGACGACGCCGGAGAAAATCGACGCGGTGGCGCAGGGCCGCGTGTGGACCGGGGCGCAAGCGAAGGAGCGTGGTCTGGTCGATACGCTGGGCAGCTACAACGATGCGTTGAAGTCGGCGGCCAAGCGCGCCAATCTGGGCGGCGACTTCCGCGTGGTGTATATCGAGCGTGAGACCAGCAAGTTCGATCGCGTGATCGACATGATTGGCGGCTCGGCGGCGCAGGCGGTGGCCAAGGCGATCAGCAAGCAGGTGAATCTTGGCGTGGCCGCCAGCACCGGCCTGCCGCCAAGCGCGGCGACGGGTATCGCCAATGATCTGGGGTGGTTGTCGGAGCTGACGGCGTCGCGCAAGCCGTTCACGGCGATCACGCATTGCCTGTGCGAGTCGCCGTAAGCTATTGAGGTTGTCGGCGGCTCATGGCGGATTACGCTGCGCTAATCCGCCCTTGTGTTTCCTCGTGGCGCGGCGGCCTGCGATCCGCTTCGGATACACGTAGGGCGGATTAGGCGGAACGCCGTAATCCGCCATGCATGGTCCGCCACCGAATTACGCGCTGCCCGATGCCAGCGGCAAACCGATCTCGAAACTGCTGCGCCCATCGGCCATCAGCACGCAGCGCGCCTCGCCGCCGTGGCGCCGCGCGATCTGCCGCACCAGCGCCAATCCCAATCCGGCGCCGCTGTTGTCGCGCGTATTCCTGCGACGATAAAACGGCTCGAACACCCGCTCGAACTCCGCCTCCGGAATCCCCGGCCCGCTATCCCACACCGTCAACACCGCCATGCCATCGGCGCTGGCGATGCGCACGTTCGCCGGCGGCCTGCCGTGGCGGTGCGCGTTCTCCAGCAGATTGCGCAACAACCGCCGCAACAAGCGCGGATCGCCCTGCATGACGGCCGATTCGCCGTCGAGCACCGCCTCGTCGTAGCGCGCGCACTCCTCCGCCGCCAGCGCCAATAGATCGAGTTCCTCAAACTCCGTATCGTCAACCACCGCGCCCAAACGGCTGGCCAGCAGGATCTCGTCGAGCAGCTCATTGAGTTCGGCGATATCCTGTTCCAGACCGGCGCGGCGCTTCGGATCGACGCCGTCCTTGATCAGTTCCAGTGCCAGTCGGATGCGCGCCAGCGGCGTGCGCAGTTCGTGCGAGGCGTTGGCCAGCAGCGTCTTGTGCGCGCCGACCAGCTGCTCGATCTGGTCGGCGGCGCGGTTGAAGCTGCGCGCCAGCCGCGCCACCTCGTCGTTGCCCTCGACCTGCACGCGCGCCTTCAGATCGCCCGCGCCCAGCGATTCCACGCCGTGCTGCAGCCGTTCGATCCGCTTGGTCAGCCCGCGCACCAGCGGAAACGCGGCGATGCCGATCCCCACGGCCAGCAGCAGCAGCGCGTTGTTCAACATCGCCTTGGGCCGGGTGAAGCCCAGCGGCTCGCTCGATAGCAGTTTGCGCCCGTCGGGCAGGCGCACGAACGATTCCGGCGGCGGCCCGGTGATGCCGCGCTGGCGCCAGTGGCGCGACGGTATCTGGTCGCCGACCACCGCCAGCGTCTTCCAGTCGCGGGTGTAAAGCGTCATGTGCGCGTTGAGGCCCTTGGCCACGTTCTCCAGCGCCGCCTGCTGCTGCTCGCGCGGCGCGTCCGGCGGCGCCAGCACGTTCTGCATCACGTGCGACAGCGTGACGTTGGAGCGCTCCAGCGGACCGCCGCCGCGGCTCCAGACCTGCATCACGGCCAGCGAGAACAGCAACAGGATCACCAGTATCGCGGCGTAGAAACGGAAATACAGGCGCGGCAGGCCGATGTTCAGGCGCTTCATCAATCCTGCACCTTGGCGAACAGGTAGCCGGCGCCGCGCACGGTGATGATGCGGCGCGGTTTTTTGGGATCGTCCTCCACGGCGGCGCGGATGCGCGACATGTGGACGTCGATGGAGCGGTCGAACGCTTCGATCGGCTCGCCCTTGAGCAGCTCCATCAGGCTGTCGCGCGAGAGCACGCGGCCGGCGTGGCGCGCCAGCACCAGCAGCAGGTCGAACTGGTAGGCGGTCAGCTCGCACGGGACCCCGTCAAGCTTGGCGGAGTGCGAATCGGGATCGATCTCCAGCCGGCCGAAGCGCAGGAAGTCGCCGCGCGCGAGCGATCCCGCGCCCCGGCTTGCGCTGTCCAGGTGGCCCAG
>DATMSN010000036.1:0-3849 GCA_035565375.1 Duganella sp.
GCCGCGATCGCCGCCTGCGCCGACGCCTTCGACATCGAGCGGGCGGTTGAACTCACCAACACCCTGCGCGCGAACCTCGTGTCCGCACCGGCCGGTAACACCCCGGTGGCCGGCGACGCCGCCCCAGACCCAACACCCAGAGTCCAATCATGAGCCACGCCAGCCCGTACCGTCCGCGCATTCTGATCGTCGACGACGTCCATGAAAACCTGCATTTTCTGATGCATATCCTGAGCGCGGGCTACGCCGTGACGGCCGCCACATCGGGCGAGAAGGCGCTGGCGCTGGCGCGCCGCATGCCGCGGCCGGAATTGATCCTGCTCGATATCAAGATGCCCGGCATGGATGGCTACACCGTGTTGTCGCATCTGAAATCGAGCCCGGAGACGGCCGATATCCCGGTTATTTTCGTGACCGCCATGGGTGATGCGGCCGATGTCGCCATGGGGCTCGAGCTCGGCGTGGCCGATTATCTGACCAAACCGATCGACCCCGAACTGTTGCTGCTGCGGGTGAATACCCAGCTGATGTTGCGACGCTACCGCGAGGACACGGTGCTGTTCCAGGGCGAACTGGAACAGCCGGGCGTGGTGCCGACGGTGCTGGTGGTCGACGATGTGCCCGAGAACGTCCATGGCCTGCTGGAGGTATTGCGTGACCATTACCGCGTGATACTCGCCAGTTCGGGCGAAAAGGTAATCGAACTCATGCATGGCAGCGGCGCGCCCGACCTGGTTTTGCTCGACATCATGATGCCCGGCATCGGCGGCTATGAGGTCTGCAAATACATCAAGGCGATGCCCGAGCGCAGCCGCATACCAGTGATTTTCGTGACGGTGGCGGCCACCAGGGAAGACAAACTCAAGGGCTTCGAGCTGGGGGCGGCGGACTATATCACCAAGCCCTTCGATGTCGATGAAGTGCGCGCGCGGGTGCGCACGCATCTGGAATTGAGCCGCCTGCGGCGCTTTCTTGAAGGCCTGGTCGGGCAGCGTACCGCCCAGCTGCAAAAGAGCGAAGAGAAATATCGCATCCTGGCCGAGTATTCGCCGAACTGGGAATACTGGATCGCGCAGGATGGCGCTT
Source organism: Duganella sp. (assembly GCA_035565375.1). Classification (GTDB taxonomy): domain Bacteria; phylum Pseudomonadota; class Gammaproteobacteria; order Burkholderiales; family Burkholderiaceae_D; genus Rugamonas. Next base: position 1,087 of record DATMSN010000036.1, read on the forward strand.
ATCAGTACGTGTCGCCGGCCTGCACCGAGGTATCGGGCTACACGCCGGCGGATTTTTTCGCCGATCCGGCCTTGATGGAAAAAATCATCGACCCGGGCGATTTGGCGGCCTGGGCGGAATTCGGACCGGCCGCCGCGAACGACGACTTCACCTTGCTGACCATTCGCCTCCGCCATCGTGACGGCAGCGAGCGCTGGGTCGAGCACTTCGCCAAGCGCGTGCGCGATAGCGACGGTCAAGCGCTGGGCGTGCGCGGTTCGTATTCGAACATCACCCAACGGCGCAACGCCGAACAAAAACTTGAATTTTTCTCGCAGCGCGATCCGCTGACCGGCCTGTGCAATCGCGCCTTGTTTGGCGAGTTGCTGCGCCATGCGATCAATCAGGGGGGGCATCACCAATCCCGGCTTGCGCTATTGATCGTCAACCTGGACAACTTCAGGACCGTCAACGAAAGCCTCGGCCATGGCGCCGGCGACCGCTTGTTGCTTGAGGTGGCGGGGCGCCTGCGCGGGCTGCTGCCGGGCATAGACGCGATCGCGCGCGTCGGTGGCGACGAGTTCAACATCCTGATCGAGCGGGAAGCGAACGCGCCCGGCGTCGATCTGCTGGCCCAGCGGCTGATCGAGGCGTTGTCCTTGCCGTTCCTGCTCGATGGCAATAGCGCGTATGTGGGCGCCTGCGTCGGCATCGCCCTGTATCCGAACGACGGCGCAGAGGTCGAGACGCTGCAAAGCAGCGCGGCCGCCGCCCTGCACCAGGCCAAGGGCAAAGGCCATGGCAATCTGTGCTTTTTCTCGCCGGAGATGAGCGTTCGCGCCAAGGAGCGGCTGGCGCTCGAAACGGACCTGCGCTGCGCGCTCGGGCGCGGCGAATTGTCGCTGCATTATCAGCCGCAGATCGACCTGCGCGACGGCACGCTGGTCGGCCTGGAGGCGCTGCTGCGCTGGACCCATCCGGTGCGTGGCAATGTGCCGCCGAGCGCGTTTATTCCATTGGCCGAGGAATGCGGCCTGATCGTTGAGCTGGGCGACTGGGTCTTGCAAACCGCCTGCCGGCAAATACGACGCTGGCAGGACGCCGGCCTGGCGCCGCGCCACACCGCCGTCAATATCTCGGCGGTGCAGCTCAGCCGCGGACAGTTGCAGCGCTCGGTGCGCGCGGCGCTCGAGGGCGCCGGCGTTTCGGCCGACCTGCTCGAGCTGGAGATCACCGAGAGCTTTGTGATGCAGGAGCGCGAACTGTCCTTCCTCTCGCTGGCCGACTTGCGCGCGCTGGGCGTGCGGCTGTCGATCGATGATTTCGGTACCGGTTATTCGTCGCTGGCCTATCTGCAGCAGCTGAAGGTCCACAAGCTCAAGATCGATATGTCCTTTGTGCGCGACATGATGAACAACAGCGGCAACGCCGCCATCGTGAAAGCCGTCATCGCGCTCGGCAAGAGCCTGGGACTGGAGGTGATCGCCGAAGGGGTCGAGCAGAAGGAACAGGCGGTGTATCTGCGCGAGCTCGGCTGCGATGTCATGCAAGGTTACTTGGTCAGCAAGCCTTTGCCGGTGGACGAGGTGACCCGATTCCTGACCGGATTCGACCGGAGCGCAACTATCTTTTGATCGCCTGGAAGTATTTTTTGAGTTTGTCGACGTCGCCGGCCTTGACCAGCGAATCGATGATCGCGTCCATCTCCGCGACGGAAATCGGACCATCTTTCCTGACCAGGTTGGACAGTTCGACGCGCGAATCATAGCGGTCCGCCACGATCAATTGCGCCCGCATCGCGGGGTCTTTCAGGTATTGCGCCATGATCACCTCGGGCACGATGCCGACGTCGGCCCGGCCCGCCAGGATGAACTTGAGCACCGCTTCGTTCGAGGCGAGCAGATAAGCGTTGAAATTTTTCTTGATATAGGCTTCATCGGCATTGTTGTTGAACAGGCGGTAGTGGTAACCGCGCACGCCGACGATGTTTTTCGATGCGAGGTCGGCGAAGACCTTGCCGCCGCCAAAGCGATTGTCGCGTTTGGCGAAATAGAGGTCGCCGCTGTGGACGATGGTTTTGGTCGGCAATAAACCGAGCTCGGGTCTGGTCCATTCCGTGGTGCGCAGGGGATACACGTCGGCGGCCTTGTCGATGAAGATCTGGTCCAGCCGCAGGCGCGGGAAGAGCTTTAATTCGAAGTGGAACTTGTCCTGCACTTCGTCCATGCGCCGCACAAAATCCGCCAGTGGGCCCTTGGGCTCGTTTTTATCGCCGAGGTATAACAGCTGGTCCCAGGACTCCGAGGCGACGACGACGGTGACCTGTGCCTGCGCGCCGGCGGCCAGGCAGACGGTGAGGGCCGCGATGCTTGTTATCAATCGGATCAAGGATGCCATTGTTGTCGGGTACGCGATTTATATTGTTTGGCTATTTTTCTTCCGGGTTGGGCGGGTTGGCGACATGGCCGGAATTGATAAGCATCGTTCAACCCACGGTGTACATCAATGGTTTTTCGTGGCATTGCTCACCTCGGTAAAAGTGGCGCGCAAATTCGTCTTGAGCATTATCGCCAACGCATCCAATTCGTTATCGGGCGCCAGCGCATACTCACGCCACAACATGGCAAATTGCGCCTCTAATTCTATCAAAAGCTTCTGGCGGGTTTCGGCGAAAACCTCGACTCCCAGCTGGGGGGCGGATAGACAGAAATATTGCTGGGATTCGTCCAGCGACGGCGAGAAAATGAGCGGCGGGGAGGATAGGAGCACCGATTCGCCGACCCT
>DATMSN010000037.1:0-6625 GCA_035565375.1 Duganella sp.
TGGTGCTTGCGGCCCGTGTGGGGAAACAGCCGGTACAAGGTGCAATCGGCGCGGTGCTCGATCACCTCGATGATGGTCTCGGAATTGGGCTCGCCCGGTTCCTCCTTCATGATGAAGAACTTGTCGCCGTCGACCATCCGGCTGCGGTACGTGAACGGAAACTCGACGCCCTTCAGCGTCGGCGCCAGCGCCTCGTATTCCTTCTCGATCAGCCGCTTCTGGAACAGCGATTGATAGGCGCCGCGACTGGCCTCCTTGCGCGAGAAGATCACCACCCCGGCCGTCTCGCGGTCGAGCCGGTGGATCGGCGTCAGCGCCGGCTCGCCCAGCGTTTTTTTCAGCCGCACCAGCAGGGTCTCGTGCAGGAAACGGCCGCCCGGCGTCATCGGCAGGAAGTGCGGCTTGTCGACCACCACCAGGTGCTCGTCCATGTGCAGGATCTCTTCGGCGAACGGGATCGGCGTCTCCGCCTCCAGTTCGCGGTAATAGAAGATGCGCATGCCGCGCTTGAACGCGCTGCCGGGCGACAGCGGCTTGCCGTCGCCGTCGACCACTTCGTTGCGCGCCATGCGCTCGTGCCACGTCACTTCGGCCACGTCGGGAAAGCGCGCCACCAGAAACGTGATCAGGTCCGGCCACTGCCCTTCCGGCAGCCACAGGTAGCTGGGCGCGACGCCGTCGCGCATCGGCAGCGGGGGCCGTGCCGACGACATTATGACTTCGGCAGCGCCAGCGAGTGGTACTTGGGCAGGTTGTTCGGGTCCAGACCCTTGGCGCGGGCGAACACCGGCAGCACCAGCGGCATGTTCTTGTTCATGTTGGCGATACGGTCCTTGCCGGCCGGGTGCGTCGACAGGAAGCTGATCGGCTGACTCTTGTTGATCGCGCTCATTTTCTGCCACAACGCCACCCCGGCGCGCGGATCGAAACCGGCCCTGGCGGCCAGATCGATGCCGACCAGATCGGCCTCGGTTTCGTCATCCCGCGAAAATTTCAAGGCCACGCCTTGGGAAAACATGCCCGCCGCGGTATCGCCCAGACGCGGATCGACGCCGAAATAGGCCGAGCCAAGCGCGCCCAATATGCGGGTTCCCACCTGCGTGACGGTGTTCTTGCCGGCCTGCTCGCGCGCGTGTTCGCGCAGCGCGTGGGCGATCTCGTGCCCCATCACCGCCGCCACTTCATCATCGGTCAGATTGAGCTTGGTCAGGATGCCGTTGTAAAAGGCGATGCGCCCGCCCGGCATGCAGAACGCATTGACGGTGTCCGAGTTGAGCAGATTGACTTCCCACTTCCACTGCGCCGCGTCGGGATTCCAGCGCGTGGTGAACGGAATCAGACGCTTGGCGATGGCGCGCAGGCGGATCAATTGCGGATTGTTATCGGTGGCCACGGCATCCTTGTCGTGCGCCTGCTTGAGCATCTGATCGTATTGCAGTTTGGACTGCTGATCGAATTGCGCGGCATCACCGCCCAGCCCGCGCATGCGCGACAGCTTTTCGACCGGGATACCATCGTTCTGCGCGTACACCGGCAACGCGCCGATCACGCACACCAGCGCCAGCACGGCGCCCTTCAATTTAAGCTTTTTCATTTGCACTATTCCAAGGAGCGATTTTTGGCAGCATCATCATCGCCGGGAAGGCGAGGATGAAACACACGATAAAGAACCAGAACCAACCCGTTTCGGCAACAATATAACCCACGGAGGAATTAATGAATGTGCGCGGGACCGCAGCCAGACTGGAAAACAACGCGTACTGGGTGGCAGTATAGCGGGGATCGGTCGCGCGCGACATGAACGCCACCAGCGCCGCCGATCCCAGCCCCAGGCTGGCGAACGCCTCGAATCCGAACACTGCGCTCAGCAGCACCGGATCCGGCCCGACGTTGGCCAGCCAGGCGAAACCGAGGATCGCGATCGCCTGCAGCACCCCGAACACCCACAGCGCGCGGTTGATGCCCAGCTTGATCATCCAGATGCCGCCGACGGCGCCGCCGGCCAGGCTGGCCCACCAGCCGGTGGCGTTGGCCGCCAGGCCGATCTGCTTGGTGGTGAAGCCGACATCGAGGAAGAACTTGGTCGACAACGCGGTCGCCATGCTGTCGCCGATCTTGTACAGCAGGACGAACATGATGATGATCAGCGCCTGTTTCAAGCCGTCGCGCAGGATGAATTCGCGGAACGGCAGCACCACCGCCTCCTGCAGGTTCTTCGGCGGCGCGCCGTAGACGGCCGGCTCCCTGGCCAGCAGCGTGCAGACGAAGCCCGGCAGCATGAACGCGGCCACGATCCAGAACACCGCCTGCCACGACATCGTGTCGGCCAGCACCAGCCCCAGCGCGCTGGGGATCAGGCTGGCCGCCTTGTAGGCGTTGACGATGACAGCCGCGCCCAGGCCCTGCTCGTCGTCGGCCAGGATCTCGCGGCGGTAGGCGTCGACCACCACGTCCTGGCTGGCCGACAGGAAGGCGATCACGCCGACGAAGATGGCGATCAGGGTCAGCTCCAGCTTGGGATCGAGCATGCCCAGCCCGCCGATGACCAGGAACAGGCCGATCTGCGTGACCGCCATCCAGCCGCGCCGCCGGCCCAGCGGGCCGATGGTGTAGCGGTCCATGAACGGCGCCCACAGGAACTTGAACGTGTACGGGAACGTCACCAGCGCGAACAGGCCGAGCGCCTTCACGTCCAGCCCGGACTTGGCCAGCCACGCCTGCATCAGGTAGATCAGCGTATAGAGCGGCAGCCCGGAGCTAAAGCCCAGGAACAGAATGGAGATGGTGCGGCCGTTCAGGTACGACAGCCAGTGGCGTTTCTGCTCCGGGGCGGCCATCAGTGCGCCTTGCCGGTGACTTTTTTGCGCAGCCGGAACACCGCCAGGTCGCCGCGCAGGTTCGGCAGGAACGACACGCGCCGGCCCTCCGCCAGCGCCACGTATTCGATCACTTCCAGCCCGCATTCGACGGCCAGGTCGCGGAAGTCGTTGATGGTGGCGCAGCGCAGGTTGGGCGTGTCGTACCATTCGTACGGCAGCGACTCGGACACCGGCATGCGGCCCTTGAGCAGCGCCATGCGGTGCGGCCAGTAGGCGAAGTTGGGGAACGAGACGATCGCCTCCTTGCCGACGCGGACGATATCGCGCAGCAGCGCCTCGACATGCTTCATCATCTGCAGCGACGACAGGCACAGCACCGTGTCGAACGAGTTATCGCCGAACAGCGACAGCCCCTTCTCCATATCCTGCTGGATCACCCGCACACCGCGTTTGGTGCTGTCGAGGACCTTGTCGTCGGCGATCTCGATGCCGTAGCCGCTGCAGCGCTTGTCGCTTTGCAGATAATCCATCATCACGCCGTCGCCGCAGCCGACGTCCAGCACGTGCGCGTTGTTCGGCACCCAGTGGGCGATGAAGGCCAGATCCGGCCGGGCGATGCTCAATTGCGCGAAGTTCATGCGTTGCCTTTCACTGGCGCGTTAATCTCGTTCCATACCTGGTCGTAGTACGCGCGCACCAGGTTCAGGTAGCGCGGGTCTTCCAGCAGGAAGGCGTCGTGGCCGTGCGGGGCGTCGATTTCGGCGTAGGTCACCTGGCGGCGGTTGCTCACCAGCGCCTGCACGATCTCCTGGCTGCGCTCGGGCGAAAAGCGCCAGTCGGTGGTGAACGAGGCCACGAAGAACTTGGCCCGGGTGCCCGCCAGCGTCTTGGACAGGTCGCCGCCGTGGTGGCGCGCCGGATCGAAGTAGTCGAGCGCCTTGGTGATCAGCAGATAGGTGTTGGCGTCGAAGTACTCGCTGAATTTATCGCCCTGGTAGCGCAGATAAGATTCGATCTCGAAGTCGACGCCGAAGCCGAATTTGTAGTTGGCCGGGCTGTCGCCCGCCCCGGCGGTGATGCCGTCGACCGCCGCGCGCAGCTTGCGGCCGAATTTTTCGGCCATGTCGTCGTCGGACAGGTAGGTGATGTGGCCGACCATGCGCGCCACGCGCAGGCCGTTCTTCGGCACCACGCCGTATTCGTAGAAATCGCCGCCCCGGTAGTCCGGATCGGACAGGATGGCCTGGCGGGCGACGTCGTTGAAGGCGATGTTCTGCGCCGACAGCTTGGCGGTCGAGGCGATCACCACGCAGTGGCGCAGCCGCTCCGGGTACATGATGGACCAGGCCAGCGCCTGCATGCCGCCCAGCGAGCCGCCCATGACGGCGGCGAACTGCGCGATGCCCAGCGCGTCGGCCAGGCGCGCCTGCGCGGCCACCCAGTCCTCCACCGTGACGACCGGGAAGGCGGCGCCGTAGGGCTTGCCGGTGGCCGGATTGTTGTGCATCGGCCCCGTCGAGCCGAAGCACGAGCCGAGGTTGTTGATGCCGATGACGAAGAACTTGTCGGTGTCGAGCGATTTGCCGGGACCGACCATGTTGTCCCACCAGCCCAGGCTTTTCGGCACGCCCTCGTATTCGCCGGCCACGTGGTGCGAGGCGTTGAGCGCGTGGCACACCAACACCGCGTTCGATTTGTCGGCGTTGAGGGTGCCGTAGGTTTCGTACATCAGCATGTAGTCTTGCAGCGAAGCGCCGCTTTGCAGCAACAACGGCTGCGCGAAATGCATGGTTTGCGGTTTGACGTATCCCAGGGATGACATATTTTAATTAGAGTTTGGGGGCGGCCCCGCGGGCCATCTATCAAGGTGGGACCGCGAGGATGGGTCCCACCGACTTACATCAGTTGCAATTGTTCGACCGCGTCTGCAATCGCACCTGGTTCCATCGAGCGCATGATCTTGCGCGTTTGCGGCATGATACGCGCAAGGTCGCTGTTCAGGATTTCCTGCTTGACCGACAGCAGCTGCGCCGGGTGCATCGAGAATTCGCGCAGTCCCATGCCCAGCAGCAGGCGTGTCAGCTTGACGTCGCCGGCCATTTCGCCGCACACGGCGACGTCGATCCCGGCCTTGTGACCGGCCGCGATCGTCATCGAGATCAATTGCAGCACGGCCGGGTGCAGCGGATTGTAAAGGTGCGCGACCTCATAATCAACCCGGTCGATCGCCAGCGTGTACTGGATCAGGTCGTTGGTGCCGATCGACAGGAAGTCCATGCGCTTGACGAACATCGGCAGCGACAGCGCCGCCGCCGGAATCTCGATCATCGCGCCCACCGGCACCGTGTCGTCGAACTTGACCTTCGCCTCGCGCAGCTCGGCCTTGGCCTGGGCGATCATCGCCAGCGACTGGTCGATCTCGAACGCGTGCGCGAGCATCGGGATCAGGATCTTGACCTTGCCGAACGCCGACGCGCGCAGGATGGCGCGCAGCTGGGTCAGGAAAATCTGCGGCTCGGCCAGGCAGTAGCGGATCGCCCGCAAGCCCAGCGCCGGATTGAGCGCCGTGTGTTCGGTCTGGTCGAGCGGCTTGTCGGCGCCGATATCGAGCGTGCGGATCGTCACCGGCCGGCCCTTCATCGCCACCACCGCCTTTTTGTACTGCTCGAACTGCTCGTCCTCGGACGGGATGCGGCTGTTGCGGCCCATGAACAGGAACTCGGAGCGGAACAGGCCGACGCCGTTGGCGCCCGCCTCCATCGCCGCCGGACAGTCGTCGGGCAGCTCGATGTTGGCCAGCAAGGTGATCTCGGTGCCGTCCTTGGTGATGGCCGGCGTCTTCTTGAGCTTGTTGAGCTTCTTGCGCGCGCGCGCGGCGGCGCCCTGGCGCTCGCGGTACTGCTCGAGCACCAGCGCGCTCGGGTTGGCGATGACCACGCCGGCGTCGCCGTCGATGATCAGCCAGTCGTCCTGCTCGATCAAGGTGGAGGCGCCGGACATGCCGACGGCCGCCGGGATATCCAGGCTGCGCGCGACGATGGCCGTGTGCGAGTTCTGGCCGCCGACGTCGGTGACGAAACCGATGAAGGAGCGGTCGCGGAACTGCAGCATGTCGGCCGGCGAGATGTCGTGGGCGACGATGATCATCTGCGCCTGGAACTCGTCGTCGTTGCCGGCGGCGGCCGGGAGGATCTGCTCGGTGCCCATCAACACCTTGAGCACGCGCTCGGCCACCTGCTGGATGTCGGCCTTGCGCTCGCGCAGGTACGGGTCCTCGATCTCGTCGAATTGCGCCGACAGCTCGTCGATCTGCGTCAGCAACGCCCATTCGGCGTTGTAGTGGCGCGCGCGGATGATATCGAGCGGCGCCTCGGAGATCATCGGGTCCGACAGGATCAGGGCGTGGACGTCGATGAAGGCACCCAACTCGGTCGGGGCATCCTTGGGCAGCTCGTTCCACAGCGTTTGCAGTTCCTTGTGCACCTGGGCCAGCGCCTGCCGCAGGCGCGTCACCTCGGCCTCCAGGTGCTCCTCGGCCACCAGGTAGTGCTTGACGTCGAGCGCCGCCGGCGCCAGCTTGTGCGCGCGGCCGATGGCGATGCCGCGGGAGACAGGGATGCCGTGCAGGGTGAAGGAAGCCATGGGTGGACCAGTGAAAATGCGCGAACGGCTGCGATCCGAGGGCATTACTCGCCTTCGCCGAACTTGTCGTTGACCAGCGCCGACAGGGCGGCGATGCATTCGCTTTCATCGGCGCCGTCGGCCTCCAGGGTGACCTTGGCGCCCTTGCCGGCGGCCAGCATCAT
>DATMSN010000038.1:0-1890 GCA_035565375.1 Duganella sp.
GCGATGAACGCGGAGCGGGCGGCGGGCCGCGCGCACGCGCGTTGTTTTGGCGGTGTGACGATACGTCGCCGGTGTTGTGCCCGGATTCGCTCGCCGCGTCGTGGTTCACGCGGATGTTGCTCACCAATTCGTTTAACTAAACCAGAGGACACTGTATGCCGATTTTTTCCTACCAGTCATTCAACGCCGGCAGTTCCAAGACACACGACTTGAAATCGCTCACCGCCCAGGGCTTCACGGTGGAGACGCACGACCACCTGGCCGCGTCCACTGAACGGAACAGGCTGATCTATCCCGCCTTGCATGACCAGCATTTCAACCCCAATGATTACCCGAACGGGCTGCCCGCCGATCGCCACGCGCACCCGGTGCAGGGTCCGGCGGCGCTGGTGGGGATGGCGCCGATAGGAACCATTTCGCAAGCCAACGTGAGCACCGCCAATTTTTATGAAATGATGAAGCAGAAGGTGCTGCAGAATCAACAAGCGGTGTACCGACAAATGAAGAGCATGCCGCAAGTGACGGCCTTTGGCGAACTCGATGGCGCGCACCAGGATTTCAGCACGATGAATGAGTATGTCGCGAGCGACTTGAGCGGCGCGACCAACGTCAAGGCGGCCTGCCAGAACTTCAGTGTCTATTGCTCCAACGGCGCCAACGTCACGTGTGTCGGGACTGGGGAGGGGTGGTATGCGATCCGCTACCTTAAATATGTGGTCGTCTTTGTCCATGTGCCGAACCGGTTGATGAAATCCAAAAAGGCGCCCGCCGCGACCCCGGCGAAACCCGGTCCCCTCAAGGGCGTCGCCGCCCAGCACCAGGTAAAACCACCGCCGCCGACGCCCTATGCGAAGCCCGGGCCGGTCATCGAGACGACGGAGGACCGCCTGGTGAAGTTTTACAAGGATATCGCCGACACCATTCTCAAGAACGGTGGCGGCGTCATCGATATCGTCATGGGCGATACCAATCAGTCCAGCGGCGGTGTCACGCCCAATGTCGTGAGCCAGGCGACCAACCAGACGTTTAAAAACGCGCACGAGGGCGACATCAGTCCCATCGATGGCTACAACGTCAGCGTGGGCGGCACGAATTCCAAGGGCAATAAAATGTACGACGTCGCCGTGTACAACGCGAACAAGGTCAAGCTGAAAAAGATCTGCTATTGGTCGCAGCTGACGCCGTTCGGCGACGGCGGCCAGGTCGCCGCCGTCACCGACCACATGGGTCTGGCGATCGAGGTCGAATAAGCCGAGGTTTACTCCGGGGTCAGGTCCACCATTTCTACACGAACTGAACCCTGGGGCCTGCCGGCGCCGGGCTCGTCGGCAATGTCATGGTGTTGTTAGCCGCCGGGTTTGTTCAACGAAACGCTGGCGCGCGGCGTCGGCATCGATGTGCGCCGCCAGTTGTGCGAGGAAGTCGTCGCGGTTGGCCGCCGTGCGCAACGCGCGCTTGACGACGATGGCGGCGATCGGGCCGATGAAGATCGCCAGCACCGGCGTCACCGCCGTGGCGAATTCCGGCGTCAGCGGTGGCGGCGCGTCCGTGGCCGAGGCAAGCTCGGACGGCTCGGACGGCGGCATTGTCCCCGCGACATTCTTGGACGTCAGGCTGCCGGCGCCGGTGCCGGTGGCCGGCAGATATTCGGCGCCGATGGCCGCCATTTGCTGCTCGAACTGCGCTTTGGCCGACGGCGACGGGATATGCTCCAGCAGTTGCCGGCCCAACGAGTCGAAGTCGGGCGAGGTCGCGGCGATTTTGCGCAGCAGCAGCTTGGCCATCGGTCCGATCTGCCGCGTCAGCAGGGCTTCCAGTGGCGGCAATAGCGCTTGCAGCCAGGGCGGCTGGTTGGCCGTGGCGCCGGCGCCGGTGCCGGTGCCGTGCCGG
>DATMSN010000039.1:0-4303 GCA_035565375.1 Duganella sp.
GTTGTACATGGCGCTCAGCTGCCCGATCAGCACGTGCGACTCGTCGAGGAACATCAGCGCGTCCTTCGGCAGGTAGTCGACCAGCGTCGGCGGCGGTTCGCCCGGCATCGCGCCGCTCAGGTGGCGCGAGTAGTTCTCGATGCCCTTGGTGAAGCCGATTTCGGCCATCATCTCCAGATCGAAGCGGGTGCGCTGTTCGATGCGCTGTTCCTCGATGAGTTTGTTCTCCTTGCGGAAGAACTCCAGGCGGTCGCGCAGTTCGAGTTTGATGGTTTCGATCGCCCGCAGCACGGTCGATCGCGGCGTGACGTAGTGCGAGCCGGGATAGACGGTGAAGCGCGGGATCTTCTGCTTGACGCGGCCCGTCAGCGGGTCGAACAGCTGGATCGATTCGAGCTCGTCGTCGAACAGGTCGAGGCGCACCGCCAGCTCCGCATTCTCGGCCGGGAAGATGTCGAGCGTGTCGCCGCGCACGCGGAAGGTGCCGCGGCCGAAATCGACCTCGTTGCGCGTGTACTGCATCTGGATCAGGCGCGCGATGATGTCGCGCTGCGAGACGCGGTCCTTCTGGCGCAACGTCAAAATCATCTGGTGGTATTCGGTTGGATTACCGATACCGTAGATGGCCGACACGGTGGCGACGATGATCACGTCGCGCCGCTCCATCAGCGACTTGGTGCACGACAGGCGCATCTGCTCGATGTGCTCATTGATGGACGAATCCTTTTCGATGAACAGGTCGCGCTGCGGCACGTAGGCTTCCGGCTGATAGTAATCGTAGTACGAGACGAAGTATTCGACCGCGTTCTCGGGGAAGAACTCGCGGAACTCCGAATACAGCTGCGCGGCCAGCGTTTTGTTCGGCGCGAACACGATCGCCGGACGGCCCTTGCGGGCGATCACGTTGGCCATCGTGTAGGTCTTGCCGGAGCCGGTCACGCCGAGCAGCGTCTGGAAGAACAGGCCGTCGTCGATGCCCTCGCACAGCTTGTCGATCGCCGCCGGCTGGTCGCCGGCGGGCGGGAAGGGTTGGTGCAGTTTGAACGGCGAGTCCGGGAAGGTAACAACCGTTGCCGTTGGGTTATCTACTACTGGTAATTCAGCCATCTTGTTCCGACCTTTGTTAGAATAATGGCCTGCCAGCGGCCTGAAGTAGTTTTTGTGGGGCGCTGTCTACGTTCATCCGCTGCGAAACGCTTCCAATCGAATCCAATCTTATCATGACGAATCCTAGCTTGTTCAGCGCCATCGACATGGCACCACGCGACCCGATCCTGGGTATCACCGAAGCCTTCAACGCCGACCAAAACCCAGCCAAAATCAATCTGGGCGTCGGCGTTTATTATGACGACAACGGCAAAGTGCCTCTGCTGTCTTGCGTACAGAAAGCGGAAGAAATCCTGATCGCGACGCCGACGCCGCGCACCTACCTGCCGATCGAAGGCCTGGCTGCCTACGACAAGGCGGTGCAAGAGCTGGTATTTGGCGCCGACAGCGCGATAATTCAAGAGAAGCGCGCGGTCACCGTGCAAGCGATCGGCGGCACCGGCGCGCTGAAAATCGGCGCCGACTTCCTCAAGCGCTTCTCGCCCGATTCGCAGGTCTACATCAGCGATCCAAGCTGGGAGAACCACCGCGCGCTGTTCGAAAGCGCCGGCTTCACCGTCAATAACTACGCCTACTACGATGCGGCCACCCACGGCGTCGATTTCGCCGGCATGCTGGCCGCGCTGAAGGCCATGCCGCGCGGCTCGATCGTGCTGCTGCACGCATGCTGCCACAACCCGACCGGCGCCGACCTGACCTCGGCCCAGTGGGATGAGGTCATCGCGGCCGTCATCGGCGGCGGCCTGGTGCCGTTCCTCGACATGGCGTACCAGGGCTTCGGCGCCGGCATCGCCGAAGACGGCGCCGTGGTGCGCCGCTTCGCCGCCGCCGGCGGTCCGCTGCTAGTGTCGAACTCGTTCTCGAAATCGTTCTCGCTGTACGGCGAGCGCGTCGGCGCGCTGAGCGTGGTCGCCGCCAGCGGCGAAGAGGCGGGCCGTCTGATGTCGCAATTGAAACGTGTCGTGCGCACCAACTATTCCAACCCGCCCGTGCACGGCGGCAAGGTCGTCGCCACCGTGCTGACCACGCCGGAACTGCGTCAGATGTGGGAAGACGAGCTGGCCGGCATGCGCGTGCGCATCAAGGAAATGCGCGAAGCCTTCGTCGAGAAGCTGAAGGCGAAGGCGCCGGCCCACGATTTCGCCTTCGTGCGCGACCAGGTCGGCATGTTCTCGTACTCGGGCCTGACCAAGGCGCAGGTAGATCAGCTGCGCGCGCAGTCGATCTACGCGGTCGACACCGGCCGTATCTGTGTGGCGGCGTTGAATTCGCGCAATATCGACATCGTCATTGACGCCATCGCCAAAGTGCTCTAAACTCTTGCTTCTTCGGGTTGAGCAGTAGCTCGGTTCGAATGGCAACACGGCATATCGCAAGAAGTTGCGCTGACAGAAATCTTTCTTGATGGCGCGAACGAAACGGTATAAAATGTTGCCTCTAATCCCTGATAGCTCAGTTGGTAGAGCGACGGACTGTTAATCCGCAGGTCCCTGGTTCGAGTCCAGGTCGGGGAGCCAGAATTTAAAAGCCTCATGTGTGCTTGCAACGCTCAAATCGTTGCAATGCCACATGGGGTTTTTTGCATTTCAGGGCGATTTGGTATGCGTCCAATTCGCCTTCTCCCGCGTATCTTCCTATTTCCGCCGATAAGGAGTTGGATATGGGGTTTGGAACCGACGGGCAGCTGATCAACGGGGACAGGGGCGATGAGCCTAGTTCCTGGCACCACACCGAGCTGGTCCCCAGTGTCACATTTACTTGGCATCATACGATTCCATGGAACGGGCTGCGCGCCACATGGAACTATCTGGTCGCGGGCCGGCACTGGGCGTGCGTTGAGGAATACCTGAAGATCATTTCAGCCCCGCATGTCGAGTTGACGCTCAAGGCGTTGAAGAACGCCCCCGGGATACCTTTCGCCCACGACGAAAAATTGCTTGAGTTGCTCACCTGGCAAGGCTGGAACATCGTCGAAGGCCCCGGCAACCAATATCGAATAGGCGATCCGGGTGAGGCGCACGAAAGATGGCCCACGGGGGCTCTGACCGGAAAGCAAAGAAGCACCATGCAGGCGGTCGATCTCGTGCGTATGGCGATGGAGCGCATCTACAGCAATGTTCACCAACCGCATTTGATCTCGGCCACGGACGTGGAAAAACTTGAGAAGACGTTTAAGGCGATGCGGCCGCTGCTGCGAGGGCGCGAGCCGATCAGATGGACGCCGGGCATGTGGAACGCGGTTGTCGAGGGACGTGTAAGCGCGAAGGCGAAGGGTACCTGGTATAGCTCCCCTATATGGGAGCGGGGGCGTGGATAGCGCGGCTATTGTGCTCGGAGCCTGTCTGGATAGTTTCTAAAATGTAATCCTTGATGTTTGCTTGTTATCGTATATAGTTGGCAGGTTAATACTGGGAAATGTAGTTTAGACAGGTCAACTATAACAGGGGAGCAAAATGTCCAGAATCAATGCCTTCGCCGCCATCGCAGCGCTTGCCCTTCTCGGCCCCGCGGCGCACGCCTCGGTCGAGCTGATTCACAACGGCGGCTTCGAGTCCGCCGGCGGCTTCAGCGGTGGTTTCGAAACCATTGGTTCCGGTCTGGACGGCTGGACCATCGGCGGTACGGTTGACTTGATCAACACCTACTGGGCGCCGGCATCCGGCAGCTACAGCCTCGATTTGAATGGCGGCGGAGCCGGATCGATCTCGCAATCGTTCGCGACGGTAGTGGGACAGACGTATAACGTTAGCTTCAGCCTGGCCGGCAATCCCGTGGGCGGCGGCGACAAGTTTTTCTACGTTAGCGTGACCGCGCCGGTTACCTACACCTTCGATATCAACGGCAAGACGCTCGCCAACATGGGCTGGGTCAGGAAGAGCTTCAGCTTTGTCGCCACGTCGGGCACCAGCACGTTGAGTTTTGTGGGCGATCCTTACCATAGCTACTACGGCGCCGCGCTGGACGATATCTCGGTCATCGCCGCGGTGCCGGAACCCGCCACCTACGGCATGCTGCTGGCGGGGCTGGCTATGGTTGGCGGTTTGGCGCGCCGGCGAAAATAGTTGCTTTTTGGGCTGGGCAAATCAAACTTGAACGGCTATAATTCTGGCCTCAATTCCCTGATAGCTCAGTTGGTAGAGCGACGGACTGTTAATCCGCAGGTCCCTGGTTCGAGTCCAGGTCGGGGAGCCAGAAT
>DATMSN010000040.1:0-2517 GCA_035565375.1 Duganella sp.
GCCCGCGCCGCCGGCCTCGAGGGCGTCGAACTGCAGCGCTACCAGCCGCTGTTCTTCACCGCCGCCGAGTGGCGCTTCGTCATGGCCGCCTGCGACCGCCTGATTCCCGCCGAGGGCAAGGGCCCGGGCGCGCTCGAGACCAACGTGCCCGTCTTCATCGACCAGCAACTGCACGCCGGCCTCGGCGACGACGTCTACATGCAAGGGCCGCACAAGGACGACGCCGCCTCCACGCTGGGCTTCCAGCACGACCACACGCCGCGGCAGATGTACCGCCTCGGCATCAAGCTGGCCGGGCAATACAGCCAGCAGGTCCACCGCCAACCGTTCGAGCAACTGGCCCCGGCCGAGCGCGACGCCCTGCTCACGGCCCTGGAAAAGAACACCGTCAATTTCGCCGACCTGGGCGAGCCGTCGCTGAAGGCGTCGCAGTTCTTCGCCCAGTTGCTCGACGACACCAAGAACGGCTACCTGGCCGACCCCGTGTACGGCGGCAACAAGGACATGAAGGCCTGGGTGGCGATCGGCTTTCCCGGCGCGCGCGCGGCCTACACCGAGTGGGTCGACGTGCACGATGTCAAATATCCGCTGGGGCCGGTGAGCCTGAGCGGCAAACGCGCCTGACCGGCCCTCCCCTTTTATCCTCCAGGTACTTTATGCAAACCATCACCAACGACGAGGTCGATGTCGTCATCGTCGGCCTCGGCTGGGCCGGCTCCATCATGGCCATCGAACTGGCCAGGGAGGGCTTGAAGGTGCGCGCGCTCGAGCGCGGCCCCGATCGTCCGCCGGAAGACTTCGCCTATCCGAAACCGGCCGACCAGTACGCCTACGCGATCCGCAACAAGGTCTTCGTGACGCCGCGCGACGCCGCCCTGACGGTGCGCTACAACACCGGCGAGACGGCGCTGCCGACGCGCAAATGGGGTGCCTTCGTGCCCGGCAACGGCGTCGGCGGCTCCGGCCTGCACTGGACGGGCGTGCTGATCCGCCCGACCCAGACCGACATCAAGCTCAAGACCTACGCCGACCGTGCCTACAAGCGCGGCGTGCTCGATCCCGACATGCGCATCAAGGACTTCCCGTTCACGTGGGAGGAGATCGAGCCGCACATGGACAAGTTCGACAAGATCTGCGGCCTGTCCGGCACCACCGGCAACCTGGGCGGCCAGATCCAGCCGGGCGGCGATCCGTTCGAGGGCCCGCGCTCGAGTCCGTTTCCGCTGCCGGCGCTGCACGACACGCTCAACAGCTCGCTGTTCGCGGCCGCCGCCAGCAAACTGGGCTACCACCCCTTCCCCAACCCGTCGGCCAACGTCAGCCAGCCGTGGACCAATCCGTACGGCGCCCAGCTGGCCCCGTGCAACTACTGCGGCTTTTGCAGCAAGTATCCGTGCCTGAATTATTCGAAGGCGTCGCCGCAGACCACCATCCTCGACGTGGTCAAGCGCATGCCCAACTTCGACTACAAGACCGGCGCCAACGTGATCCGCGTCGACCTGCACGCCGACAAGAAAACCGCCAAGGGCGTCACCTATATCGACGAGCAACAGCGCGAGGTGTTCCAGCCGGCCAGGATCGTCATCCTCAGCAGCTTCCAGTTCGCCAACGTGCGCCTGATGCTGTTGTCGGGCATCGGCGAGCCGTACAACCCGGTCACCGAACAGGGCATGATCGGGCGCAACTACGCCTTCCTCAGCGTCGGCGACGCCACGCTGTTTTTCAAGGACAAGCATTTCAACCCGTTCGCCACGGCCGGCGCCACCGGCGAGATGTTCAACGACATTTCGCCGGGCAACTTCGACGGCCCCGGCCTCGGCTTCATCGGCGGCGCCAAGATCCACAGCTCGCAGGCCAGCGGCGCGCCGATCGGCACCGCGCTGCCGCCGGGCACGCCAACCTGGGGCAAGGGCTGGAAGGACGGCATGGTCGACTGGTACGGGCGGGCGATGAAGGTGAGCATCTCCACCAGCTGCATGGCCTATCGCGGCCACTATCTGGACCTCGACCCGCACTACAAGGACCCGTGGGGCCAGCCGCTGCTGCGCATGACGTTCGACTGGCGCCAGAACGAGCTCAAGCTGCAGCGCCACCTGCGCGGCATCGTGCTCGGCATCGCCAAGGAGCTCAAGCCGGACGCGATGTCGGAGAATTTCCTCGGGCTCGACTCGCACTGGGACATCACCAAATACGTCTCCACCCACAACGTCGGCGGCGCCATCATGGGCACCTCGCCGCGCGATTCGGCGCTCAACCGCTACACGCAGTCGTGGGACGTGCACAACGTCTTCGTCCCGGGCGGCAACGCGTTCCCGCAGAACTTCCAGGCCAATCCGACCGCCCTGATCGGCGCCATCACGCTGTTCGCGGCCGAGGCGATCAAACAGCAGTACCTGAAAAACCCTGGACCGTTGGTGCAGGCATGAGCAAGCACGCGATGAAAACACTGACACACCTGCTGGCCGCCGCCATCGGCCTCGGCATCGCCGGCCACGCCAGCGCCGCCACGGCCGCGCC
>DATMSN010000041.1:0-2343 GCA_035565375.1 Duganella sp.
CGCGACGCCGGCGCCTTCGATCCCGCGCGCCTGCCGCCACGCCCCGTGCTGACCCGCGCGCGCGATCTGGGCGAAGGCCTGTTCTTCGTCGCCGGCATCCTGCTGATCGTCACCTTGTTCTTCATGCCGGTGTTCCCCAGCTTCGTGCTGATCGACTGGTTCGACGAAATCGGCGTGATGCCGGCGATCCAGGGCGACGGCATGGGCATCCGGCTGCTGCGCTACTTCCTGCTGGCCTTCCCCGCCAGCGCGGTGCTGATCCTGCTCACGGCGCTGCTGTCGGCGGGCATCCGCTGGACCGTGCTGCCCAAGCTCGCGCCGGGCCGTTTCCCGGTGCACGGCAACACCTACTGCGCCAAGTGGCTGGTCAGCCAGATCCAGGAATCGAGCCTGCAGGTCCTGCACGGCATCTACGCCACCGTGTTCGCGCCGTACTGGTATCGCCTGCTGGGCGCCAAAGTGGGCAAGGACGCCGAAATCTCCACCGCGCTGGGCGTGGTGCCGGACATGCTGACCCTGGGCGACGAGACCTTCATCGCCGATGCCGTCATGCTGGGCGACGAGGAAATCGACGGCGGCTGGATGACGATGCAGCCGACGGTGATCTCCAACCGCAGCTTCGTCGGCAACGGCGCCTACATCCCGGACGGCACGGTGCTGCCCGAGCAGGTGCTGATCGGCGTGCACTCGCGCGCCCCGGGCAACGCCAGGATGACCAGCGGCGACACCTGGCTCGGCTCCCCGCCGATCAACCTGCCGGCGCGCGAACAGACCAGCGGCTATCCGGAATCGCTGACGTTCCACCCCTCCCCGCAGCGCCGGCTCGGCCGCGGCCTGATCGAGGCGTTCCGCATCGTCGCGCCGCACGCGCTGGTGATCGCGGTCGGCTACACCTTGGTGCTGGAGGTGATGCCGGCCGCCGGCGCCGGCCGCTGGGCGGAGGTGACCTGGGATCTGACGTTGGCGGGGCTGGTCTACGGCGTCTTCAACTACGTGTTCGTGGCGCTGCTCAAGTGGATACTGATCGGCCGCTACCGCAAGCGCTCGGCGCCGATGTGGACGCCGTTCGTCTGGTTGTCCGAGGGCGTCACCAACCTGTACGAGGGCATCGCCGTGCCCAACTTCATGCGCTACCTGCGCGGCACGCCGTGGCTGCCGCTGGCCTTCAACCTGATGGGCGCGAAAATCGGCAAAGGCGTCTACCTCGACACCACCGACATCACCGAATTCGACTGCGTGCGCATCGGCGACTACAGCGAGCTCAACGCCCTCACCTGCCCGCAGACGCACCTGTTCGAAGACCGGGTGATGAAAATCGACGAGGTGACGATCGGCGCGCGCGTCTACATGGGGCCGCGCAGCGCGGTGCTGTACAGCGCCGTCGTCGGCGACAACGCCCGCCTCGGCGCGCTGACCCTGGTGATGAAAGGCGAGCATATTCCCGCCAACGGCAACTGGTCCGGCTGCCCGGCCGCGCCGGCCACGCCCTGACCATCGGAATCACGTGGGGCGGCTTAACTTGGCGCCCCCCTCAGTCAATTTCAATTCAATAGTCACAACCACCCGACGGACTATGCGCCGTCGATGCTTCCGCTACCGTACGCCACGTTGACGATGAATGTGTTAAATAACAACGCACCAATGTCACAACATGAAAATTTCATGATTTCAATTAATAAGTGAGCATGCAATAATGGTATTGTTCTTTTCCTACTTGTTTGAAATTCACGGAGTTTTCCATGTCACTAAAGCGCTTTATTGCCGTCCCCATGCTCGCTCTCGGTTTGCTGGCCAGCTCGGCGCATGCGGCCGTCGTCTTAGATAGTTACGGCCCGTTCAACTTCCTGTCGTACACCGTCGACAACGGCACCAACGCCGATGGCACGCACCATGAACAAAGCCATGCCGTGCGCTTCACGCTGACCGGCGAGACGAAAATCACCTCGATCCAGACCGCCATCGACAACCTCAGCGGCATGGGCAAGGTCACATTGGGCATCATGGGCTCGGTCAAGCAGGACACCACCGGCGTGCCGAACCCCGACGACTTCCCGGAACTGCCAACTGGCAAGCTTCTGTATTCGAGCGACCTGACCGGCGTGGTGTCGAGCGCCACGCTGTCCAACCTGAACTGGACGCTGGGCGCCGGCACCTACTGGCTGACCGGTTCCGCCTACGCCAATACCGACGCCACCTGGACCACCGGGAACAAAGCCAACTACGCGCTCTCCACCGAAGCCGGCGTCTGGAGCGGCGGCTTGGAAAACTACTTCAGCCCCGCCGCGCTGATCGAAGGCACCTTGCTCGGCGCCGGCGCCGGCGGCGGCCAGGGCGGCGTGAGCC
>DATMSN010000042.1:0-2906 GCA_035565375.1 Duganella sp.
CTGCAATTGCGGCTGACGCGGTTGCTCGCGGCCACCCAGGGTTTGCAGCAGCAGGTGCGGGAGCGTGTCGACGCGGCGCTGGCGGAGGCTAGCGATCCGTACGAGCGGCACACCCTGGTCAACACGGCGGTCGGCGCGCTGAACGACGCCGGCTTGGCGGTGCAGGCGGAGCAGGTGTTGCTGGCGGAGTTGCCGCGTTCGCACTCGCCGTACTACTTCATGCTGAGCCTGGCGGCGGGCGCCAAGCGGCGCGGCGACATGGCGGGCGCGGTCGACTGGTATCGGAAGGCGTGGGAGGCGGCGGCGGGACCGGCGACGCGCTTGCAGTGGGGCGTAACGTATTTAAATAGTTTGCTGGAGCTGTCGCCGCAAGACGCGCAGCGCATCGCGCTGGCGGAGCAGGGCTTGCGGGCCGATATCGCCGCCGCCGGTCCTGACGCCTTCGAGCAACGCAATCTGTCGCAGCTCAAAAAGCTGAGCGACGAGAAATGGCTGGCAGGACACGAAGAAACCAACCCCTGAGGGTCAGTGCCGACATTCGGACATTGCGAAACCTTTGAGGCGTCAAAAAGTTCCGCTTTTTCTCCAAATGTCCGAATGTCGGCACTGACCCCAGGGGTTACCAGGGGTTAGTAGGGGTTAGCGCACGGACTCGCCGCCGGCCTTGCGCCTGAACTCGGCATTTGGCTTCCACTGCGGCGCTTCCTTGCCTTGCGCGATGAGGTAGCCGGTCTGGAACAGCAAGGCGATGTCCTCCACCGTGCCGCGCGTGTCCCACTTCGGATCGACCACGTCGTTGACCGTGTGGTATTGCTGCGTGCTGTAACGCATCAGCTTTTCGCGGCCGTACGTGGCCGGCTTGCCGATGAAGTCCAGACTGTCGCTCAGATACACCACCGGCACGCCGGCCTTGGCAAATTCGATCTGGTCGCCACGGTAGAAGTTGCCGTATTCGCCGTTGCTGTCCGGCCGCACGGTCCGCCCCTGGCCGCGCGCCACGTTGATCACCACGTCGTCGGCCGTCGACTGGCCCATGCCGCGCAATTCCACCGTGCGCGTGCGGCCCCAGACATTCATGCCCTGCAGGTTGATGTTGACCAGCGTTTTGTCGATCGGATACAGGGGATTGCGCGCGTAGTATTTGGCGCCCAGTTGGCCCCGCTCCTTGCCCGTGGTCGCCAGGAACACGATCGTGCGCTTGGGCGCGACCGGCAGCGCCTTGTAGGCCTTGGCGATTTCCAGCAGGGCGGCGACGCCGCTGGCGTTGTCGAGCGCGCCGTGGAAGATTTGCTGCGTGCGCGGGCCGTTCAACGTTTCATCGATGCCGAAGTGGTCCCAGTGCGCGCTGTAGACGATGACTTCGTTCTTCAAGCGCGGATCGGAGCCGGCGATCCGGGCGACGACATTGTGCGAGTCGACCTGGCGCCAGGCGTTGAGTTCGTTCACGCTGAGCTTGACGCCCAGCGGCACCGGCTTGAAGCCGCGCGACAGCGCCTGCTTTTTCAACTCGTCGAAGTCGAATCCGCCGGCCTTGAACAGCGCGCGCGCGCGGTCGATCTGCAGCCAGCCCGGCACGGCCGGAAAGTCCGGGTCCGGCGCCTTGTCGTAAATGGCGAAGTTTTCGCGGCTCCAGCTGTTGCGCACGACCTCGTACGGGTAGGCTGCCGGCTTGGCTTCGTGCACGATCAACGCGCCGGCCGCGCCCATCTTGGCGGCCATTTCATATTTGTAGGCCCAGCGGCCGTAGTAGGTCATCGCGGCGCCGCCGAAGACGGCCGGGTCCAGCCGCTTGGGATGCTTGGGGTCGGGCAGCGGCGGATCGTTGATCAGCATGAGCAGGGTCTTGCCCTTCAGATCGGCGCCCTTGTAGTCGTCCCAGTGGTATTCGGGCGCCTGCACGCCATAGCCGACGAACACCAGCTCGGAGTCGGTGACGTCGATTTGCCGCTCGGCGCGCGCCGACCAGGCGACATAATCGTCGCCGAAGATGAGCTGCGTGCTGTGGCCGTCCTTGGCGTAGCTCATCGTCGGGTGGCTGGAGATGCCGACCGTCGGCACCCGTTGCAGATAGGTGCCGTCCGGGTTGCCCGGCTCCAGCCCCAGTTTGCGGAACTGCTGCTGCAGATAGTCGATGGTGAGCGTTTCGCCGCGCGTGCCGGGCGCGCGCCCCTCAAACTCGTCCGAGGCGAGCGTGGTGACGTGCTCGAGCCAGCTGGCGCCGTCGATCTTTTGCAGCGCGCCGTGCAGCATCCGCGCCGGCGTCGGCGCGGGGGGCGTCGCCGCCAGACTGGTGCAGGAGTAGAACGCCAGCAGCGCCGTCGACAGGGGCAGTTTCATGAAAATAACTTTTGTTAAGGGACGATAGCCTCATTCTGACACATTTTGTTGCCCAATGACATTAATTAACCAGTCCACGAACACCCGCACCCGTGGCGACAGGTGGCGATTGTGCGAATAAACGATGTTGAGCGGCATCGGCGCCGGCCGCCATGCGGGCAACACCTCCTCGAGCCGGCCGGCCGCGAGCAGCGGCATGACGCTTTCGCCGGGCACCTGGATCAGCCCCAAACCGGCCACGCAGGCGGCGATATAGGCCTCGGTGCCGCTGACCGAGACCTGGCTGCGCATCGGCAGGGTGCGTTCGATGCCGTCGGCGTCGACGTATTCCCAGTCCATGTCGCGCCCGGTTTGACTGGAGAAAAAATTCACCGCGAGGTGGTGTTGTAAATCGTCCAGCGTGCGCGGCCGGCCGTGGCGTTCAAGATAGGCCGGCGACGCCAGGTTGATCTGTTCCATGGTGCCGACGCGCCGCGCCACCAGCGTCGAATCGCGCAGGGTGCCGCCGCGCACCGCGCAGTCGATGCCTTCGCCGACCAGGTCGGCGTAGCGGTCGCCGGAGCCCAGCC
>DATMSN010000043.1:0-9195 GCA_035565375.1 Duganella sp.
CCCCGCGCCAGCGCCGAGTGGTACGCCAACAGCTGCAACGACACCACGTGCAAGATCGGTGACAACAAGCCATAGTGCTCCGGCAAACGGATCACGTGGACGCCTTCACCCGGCGTGATGCGCGAGTCGACGTCGGCGAACACGTACAGCTGGCCGCCGCGCGCGCGCACTTCCTGCATGTTCGATTTCAACTTCTCGATCAACGCGTCGTTCGGGGCGATGGTGACGACCGGCATTTCCTCGGTCACCAAGGCCAACGGTCCGTGCTTGAGCTCACCCGCCGGATACGCTTCGGCGTGAATATACGAAATCTCCTTGAGCTTGAGCGCGCCTTCGAGGGCGATCGGGTAGTGCATGCCGCGCCCGAGGAACAGCGCGTTCTCTTTACGCGCGAAGTCGTCGGCCCAGGCGATGATCAACGGCTCCAGCGCCAGCACGGCGGAAATGGCGACCGGCAGGTGGCGCATCGCTTTCAGGTGTTGCGCTTCCTCGGCGTCGGTCAGGCGGCCGTTGATCTGCGCCAGCGACAGCGTCAGCAGGAACAGGGCGGCCAGCTGCGTGGTGAAGGCCTTGGTCGAGGCGACGCCGACTTCGACGCCGGCACGCGTGATGTAGGCCAGCTTGCATTCGCGCACCATGGCGCTGGTGGAGACGTTGCAAATGGTCAGCGTGTGCTCCATGCCGAGGCTGCGCGCGTGCTTCAGCGCGGCCAGCGTGTCGGCCGTTTCGCCGCTTTGCGAGATCGTGACGACCAGCGTGTTGGGATGCGGCACGCTGTCGCGGTAGCGGTATTCGCTGGCGATTTCGACGTTGACGGGAATCTTGGCGACCGATTCGATCCAGTATTTGGCCGTCAGGCCCGAGTAGTAGCTGGTGCCGCAGGCCAGGATCAGCACGCGGTCGATCTGCTTGAAGACGTTGTAGGCGCCGTCGCCGAACAGTTCCGGCATGATGCCGGTGACGCCTTCGAGCGTGTCGCCGATGACGCGCGGTTGCTCGAAGATTTCCTTTTGCATGTAGTGGCGGTACGGGCCCAGTTCGGCCGCGCCGGTGTGCGCCTGCACGGTTTTGACTTCGCGCTGCACGGGCTTGCCGTTAACGTCGACGATCCAGGTGCGGCCCAGTTGCAGGTCGACCACGTCGCCTTCTTCCAGGTAGATGATCTGGTCGGTGGTGCCGGCCAGCGCCATGGCGTCGGAGGCGACGAAGTTTTCGCCCTGGCCGATGCCGACGATCAGCGGCGAACCCTGGCGCGCGGCGACCACGCGGTGCGGTTCCTCGCGGCAGAACACGGCGATCGCGTACGCGCCTTGCAGGCGTTTGACGGCGTGCTGGACGGTGTCGAACAGGTCGCCGTTGTACATGTGGTCGACCAGGTGGGCGATCACTTCGGTGTCGGTCTGGCTTTGGAAGACGTAGCCGAGCGCGGTCAGTTCGGCGCGCAGTTCGTCGTGGTTTTCAATGATGCCGTTGTGGACCAGGGCGATGCGCGCCTGGTCGGCCGAGGGCGAGAAGTGCGGGTGGGCGTTGTGCGAGGCCGGGGCACCGTGCGTGGCCCAGCGCGTGTGGGCGATGCCGGTGAAACCTTTCATGTGCGCTTCGTCGATCTGCTTTTCCAGGTCGGCCACGCGCGAGGTGCTGCGCGAGCGTTGCAGTTGGCCATCCACGTGCAGGGCGACGCCGCAGGAATCGTAGCCGCGGTATTCCAGGCGCTTGAGGCCTTCGATCAGGATAGGGGTGATGTTGCGTTGCGCTACCGCGCCGACGATGCCGCACATAGAAACCTCTGCTGTTAAGTTAGGAGGCCATCGTAGAGCAGCCTCGGTGAAATATGCTTTCTTCTTCCATCATATTCTGAAATAATCTTTCATCACTTCGATATCGTGAAATATTATTTCATTTGGATGGATTATTTTTATGGATGAGATAGATCGTCGCATTCTCAACCTGCTGCAGGTTGATGCGTCACAAACCAATAGCGAGCTGGCGCTGGCCGTCCATGTGTCGCCGCCGACCTGTTTGCGCCGGGTCAAACAGTTGACCGAGAGCGGGGTTATCCAGCGGCAGGTGGCGATCGTGGCGCCGGAGAAGGTCGGGCCGAGCTTGACCGCGATTGTGGAGATCGCGCTCGATGTCCAGGCGGCCGAGCGCATGGCGGAGTTCGAGGCGCACGTGGCCGGCGAGGAGGCGGTGCTGCAGTGTTACCGCGTGGCGCCGGGGCCGGATTTCGTGCTGATCGTGCAGGTGGCGGATATGCCCGCTTATCACGCGCTGGCACATCGCTTGTTCGCGACGCAAACCAACGTGCGGAATGTGAAGGCGTATTTTTCGACGTTTCGCAGTAAGTTCGAGACGCGGATCGCGGTTTAAGCCCTTACTTATCCGCCACTTATCCATGAGTTGCACACAGCTTTATCAACATACGATGTGGAGAAAGGAAACTTTTCCCGGGTTCCACACAGTTTGTGCAGCGGCTTTGCACTGGCTTATACCCAACCTTATCCACATTAAAAAGTTATCCTGTGTTACTCCCATGATTTCCCACAGGCTTATCCACAATCGACCCAATACCATGGCTGAGTGCGGCTTTGCGTGCCAATCGCACTTCTCGACGGGAAGTTGTCCCGGCGTTTTCCAGTGCTTATACCCGGCTTCTCCCATGCTTGTCAGCAGGCTTCTCCACATCTTTATCCACAAATAGAAAAGCCGGGATAGTTATCCCGGCTTGTTCTGGTGGATGTCCACACGTTTATTCACAACGCGTCATTTCGGCTTCTTGACCGGGCGGCTCCAGTTCTCGATCGTGATCTGGAGCGGACGGGAAATCGTCAGCTTGCCGGCCGGCGCGTCCTTGCTCAGCGTGGTGCCGGCGCCCAACGTGGCGCCCTTGCCGACGGTGACCGGGGCAATCAGCTGGCTGTCGCTGCCTATGAAGGCGTCGTCCTCGATGACGGTGCGCGATTTGTTGACGCCGTCATAGTTGCAGGTGATCGTGCCGGCGCCGATGTTGACGCGCGAGCCGATGGTGGCGTCGCCGATGTAGGCCAGGTGGTTGGCCTTGCTGTGGGCGGCGACCTGGCCGTTCTTGATTTCGACGAAGTTGCCCACGTGGACGTCCTCGGCCAGCACCGTGCCCGGACGCAGCCGCGCGTAGGGGCCGATGATCGAGACTTCGCCCACCACAGCCTCTTCGATATGGCAGAAGGGCTTGATCTGGGCGCCGGCCAGGATGCGGGCGTTGACGATGACGTTGTGGGCGCCGACGCGCACGCCATCGCCCAGTTCGACCTTGCCTTCAAACACGCAGCCGACGTCGATGGTGACGTCGCGGCCGCAGATCAACTCGCCGCGCACATCGATGCGCGCCGGGTCCATCAAGGTCACGCCCTGTTCCAGCAGCTTGAGGGCGATGTTGCGCTGGTGGATGCGTTCAAGCTCGGCCAGCTGCACCTTGCTGTTCACGCCGGCCACTTCCCACTGCGCCGACGGTTGCGCCGAGACCACCGCCACGCCATCCGCGACGGCCTGGGCGACGATGTCGGTCAGGTAGTACTCGCCCTGGGCGTTGTTGTTCTTGAGCGCGCCCAGCCAGCGCTTCAGGTGCGCGGTCGGCGCGACCATGATGCCGCTGTTGATTTCCTTGATGGCGCGCTCGGCGTCGGTGGCGTCCTTTTGCTCGACGATGCGGACAATGGCGCCGTTTTCCCGGACGATGCGGCCCAACCCGAACGGATCGTCCTGCTCGACCGTCAGGATGCCCAGCTTGTCGTTGCCGGCCACGTCGACCAGCGCCCGCAGCGAGGCGGCCGTGGTCAGCGGCACGTCGCCGTACAGGACCAGCGTCGGCACGCTGTCGTCCAGCTCCGGCAGCGCCTGCATGACGGCGTGGCCGGTGCCCAGCTGCGGCTCCTGCAGCGCCGTGGCGACCTTTTCCGGCTGCCTGGCCAACAGTTCCTGCACGGCAGCGCCCCCATGTCCGTAAATAACGCATAATCGGCTGGCAGACAGGCTGCGCGCGGTATCGAGCACATGCGAGAGCAATGGCTTGCCGGCCAGTGGATGCAAAACCTTCGGCAGCGCGGATTGCATGCGTTTGCCCATACCCGCGGCGAGAATAACGACGTTCATAAGAAGCCAGATAGAGTGAGTGAGTAAATGCAAAAGTCTAACATGTCCCAAAACGGTCCCCGATCGCTAAGCCGCCTTTTCCTGATTGCGCTCATGACCGTGCTGGCCGCGTGCAGTTCGCTGCGCCTGGCCTATAACAATGGCGACACGTTGCTGTACTGGTGGCTCGACGGCTACGTCGACCTGACCTCCGATCAAAAAGGCTGGGTGCAAAAGGAGATCGACAAGCTGTTCAGCTGGCACCGCAAGACCCAGTTGAACGATTACGTGCACATCCTGCAAACCGGCCAGAAGCAGCTGGCCGGCAACCCGACCATCGCCGATCTGCAGTCCGATTACGACGATATCAAAGACCGCACGCAAAAGCTGCTGCTGAAGGCGGCGCCGGAACTGTCCGACCTGGCGCGCTCGCTGCAGCCGGATCAGATCGACAACCTGGAAAAGAAGTTCGCTTCCAATGTCGAGGACTTCCGCAAGAAGAACATGAAGGGCGACAAGGAAGACCAGCAAAAATTCCGCTACAAGAAATCGATGGAGCAGTTCGAGCTGTGGTTCGGCAGATTCTCGTCCGAGCAGCAAGCGCAGATCCGCAAAGCATCGGACGCCCGTCCGCTGGACAACGAAATCTGGCTCAACGAGCGCAAACGCCGCCAAAACGCGATCCTGACGCTGGTGCGCAAAGTGCAGCAGGAGAAGTTGAGCAAGGAGGCGACCATTCCGCTCATCAATGCGCTGATCAAGGAATCCTTCAACCGCCTGGAGAACTCGGAGCACAAGCAATTCTTCGAGGCATCCGAGCAGGGCAGCCTGCAGCTGATTATGACGGTGATCAAGATCGCCACGCCGGAGCAGAAAACGCACGCGCAAAAGCGCATGCAGGGCTGGATCAACGACTTCCGCAGCCTGGTGGCGGAGGCCCGCTGACCGGCGCCGGCAAGCCCATATGGTATAGTGGCCCCTGTTGAATCAATGACTTAGAACACAGCCACATGCCAAAGAAGCCAGCCAGCAAAGCCGCAAAACCCGCCAAAGTACCGGTCCACGGTCCCCAGCACAGCAACCAGGTGCGCATCATCGGGGGGGCGTGGAAACGCACTCCGCTGCCGGTGTTGAGCGCGCAGGGCTTGCGGCCGACGCCGGACCGCGTGCGCGAGACGGTGTTCAACTGGATCAACCATCAGCGCGACGCCAACTGGGCCGACGCGCAGGTGCTGGATTTGTTCGCCGGCAGCGGCGCGCTGGGTTTCGAAGCGGCCAGCCGCGGCGCCAAATCGGTCATGATGATCGACTCCAACGTGCCGGTCGTGCGGCAACTCGATGAGATCAAGGCCAAGCTGAAGGCGGACAACGTGCAGATCATGCGCGGCGACGCGTTGGCGGTGGCGCAGTCGGCCGCCGCACGCGGCCAGAAGTTCGATCTGATCTTCCTCGATCCGCCGTATCAGCAGGAGTTTCTGGAGCGCTGCCTGCCGCAGTGCACAAGAATTTTGAACGAGGGCGGCCTGGTCTACGCCGAGTCCGGCGCGGCGCTGGAATTCGAGCCCGGCGCGGCGCCCGATTGGATGACACAATGGGAAGTCATCCGCGCCGACAAGGCGGGAATGGTATTCTTCCATTTGCTTAAGCTCCGGGAATCGGTGGCTTAATAACAACTCAGTTGCTATTTTGTTGCTAGCAATTGGCCCGAAACTGCCCGATATTAAGGCAAACCCCGTTTTTCAGGCATAATGCGCGTTCTATATTGGTGCACTGCAGGGAGCCGCAATGGTAGTAGCCGTTTATCCGGGAACTTTCGATCCGCTGACCCGTGGTCATGAGGATCTGGTGCGTCGCGCATCGGGTCTGTTCGACACGCTGGTGGTCGGCGTCGCCGACAGCAAGAACAAGAAACCCTTCTTTTCACTGGAAGAACGCCTGACCATCGCCAACGAAGTGCTGGGCCATTATCCGAACGTGAAGGTGGAAAGTTTCTCCGGCCTGTTGAAGGATTTCGTGCGCGCGCACGACGCCCGCGTCATCGTCCGCGGCCTGCGCGCCGTGTCCGACTTCGAATACGAGTTTCAAATGGCGGGCATGAACCGCTACCTGCTGCCGGATGTCGAAACGCTGTTCCTGACGCCGTCCGACCAGTACCAGTTCATCTCCGGCACCATCGTGCGCGAAATCGCCGTGCTCGGCGGAGATGTCTCCAAGTTTGTTTTCCCATCGGTCGACCGCTGGCTGCAAAAGAAAATCGCAGCCACGCAAACCGAATAAGCGAGTTCCGCCATGGCCTTAATGATCACCGACGACTGTATCAATTGCGACGTGTGCGAGCCCGAGTGCCCGAACGACGCGATCTACATGGGCGCGGAAATTTACGAAATCAATCCGGACAAATGCACCGAGTGCGTCGGCCATTTCAATGAGCCGCAATGCCAGCAAGTCTGTCCGGTCAGCTGCATCCCCTTCAATCCCGCCTGGCGCGAGACCGAAGAGCAGCTGCGCGCCAAATACGAGCACCTGCAGGCCGCCAAGGCCTGACCGCCATGCAGCGCCGACCATTCCTCCACAGCCTGGCGGCCGCCGCCATCCTGGCCGCCGGCTTGCACCTGCCGGCATCTGCCGCTGTTGAAGTCGCGGGCGTCAAGTTCGACGACAGCGTCACCGTGGCCGGCAAGGAACTCAAGCTCAACGGCGCCGGCCTGCGCACCAAGGTCATCTTCAAAGTCTACGCGGCCGGCCTGTATCTGGCCGAAAAGAAAACCACCGTCCCCGACGTGCTGGCCACCACCGGCCCGCGCCGCGTCAGCATCACCATGCTGCGCGAGGTCAGCTCGGATGACTTCGGCAAGTCCTTCATGGAAGGCCTGAGCTCCAACACCGACAAAACCGAGCGCACCCGCATCCTGCCGCAAACGATGAAGTTCGGCGAGGTGTTCGCGCAGATCCAGACGCTGAAAAAGGGCGACCAGATGCTGCTCGACTGGATACCCGGCGAGGGCACGCAGTGCTATCTGAACGGTAAAAAGCTGGGGGATTCGATGCCGGATGTGGCGTTCTACAACGCCGTGCTGCGCATCTGGCTGGGCGACAAGCCGGTGGACAGCTCGCTCAAGCCCGCCCTGCTGGGCGAGCGCTAACTTCTCTTCTTAGGCGCGCGACGCCATCGCGCGCAGCTCGGCGGCATGGCTGGCACCGCATTCGCCGGTGTTGAGCATACGCTTGAGCATCATCGCATCGCGCATCTGGCGGCGTTGCAGACGTTCTTCCTTGGACAATTTCGGCTTCACCACCAGCACGGCGGCGCGCGCGCAGCCGCGCAGCAGCGGCTTGAACAACACCAGCAGGCCGATCGCGACAACCGCGACCAGCGCCAGCTGTACAGCGGCGAGGAACGAAAAATCTTGTAGTGCTGAGATGATGGTAGACATGATAGACCGGTGCATTTAGAATCAATGTAACTATAGTGCAGCGCAGCATAAGTATCCAATTTACTTCCACGATAACAATTATTCGTTTTGTGAATGGGAAAGCTTATCCTTGACGAGAAATCTGTATTTCTCGATACTGTCTTATCCTATTTTCATACTACCTGAGCCAACATGAGCTTTTTGACGCTGGACTTGAATTTGTTACGCGTCTTCGACGCCGTGATGACAGAACAAAATCTGACACGCGCGGCCGGCCATCTGGCCATGACCCAGCCCGCCGTCTCGAACGCGATCAAGCGACTGCGCGAAAGCCTGGGCGACGAATTGCTGATCCGCACGGCCTACGGTGTGAAACCGACGCCGCGCGCGGAAGCGCTGTGGCCCGCCGTGCGCCAGGCGCTGGCCGCGCTGGAAGCGGCCGTGATGCCGGAAACCTTCGACGTTTCCAAGGCCCAGGCGACGTTCCGCATGGCGATGGCCGACGCCACTGCCGCCCTGTGGCTGCCTTCTCTGGTGCGGTCGATCGAAAAAGAGGCGCCGGGCGTCAACATCCGCATGGTGCCGCTGACCACGCGCGAACCGCGGCCGATGCTGCTGCGCGGCGACATCGACCTCGCCGTCGGCTTCTTCCCCGGCGTTGCGGCCCAGCTGTCGTACGAAACGGGTTCGCCGATCCGCCACGAGCGCCTGTATTCGGGAGAATACGTCGTCGTGATGCGCAAGAATCACCCGCTCGCACAGGGCACGCTCTCCCTCGACGATTATTGCAAGGCGAACCACCTGCTGGTGAGCTTCTCGGGCCGCGCCCACGGCCTCGTCGACGAAGCGCTGGCGCAGCTCGGCCGCGAGCGCCGCATCCTGTTGACTGTGAATCAGTTCTTCACGGCCGGCCGCGTGGTCGCGAACTCCGACCTGGTGACGGTGTTGCCGAAGCACCTGATCGCGTCGACCGGTGCGGCCGAACAACTGATCTGGCGCGAGCTGCCGTTCCAGCTGCCGGCCGTGCACCTGGACATGCTGTGGCACGAACGCGACGGCCGCAGTCCGGCCCACCGCTGGCTGCGCAAGAACCTGGAAAACCTGTCCGCCTCGGCGCAAAAGATGCTTCCGCAAAAGTCGGAAACGTCGGAAAAGATGGAAAAGATTGCCTGAAGATACAACGCCCTGCCTGCCAGGGCGTTTTTCATTTGATGGGCAGCTTGGTCGTGTTCTTGACTTCTTCCATCACCGCATACGTGTGCGTCTCGCGCACGCCTTTCTGCAGCAGTGTCTTGCCGAGGAATTCGCGGTAAGCTGCCATGTCTTTCACGCGCGCCTTGACGAGGTAATCGAACCCGCCGGCCACCATGTGGCATTCGAGCACTTCGGGAATCAATTGCACGCTCTGCTTGAACGCGTCGAAGACTTCCGGGGTGGTGCGGTCCAGCACCACTTCGATGAACACCAGCAGCGACACGTCCAGCAGCTGCGGATTCAACTGGGCCGTATAGCCCATGATGTAGCCGGACTCGTGCAGCTTACGTACGCGCTCGAGGCAGGCGGCGGGCGACAGGTTGACCCGTGCGGCGAGCTCGACGTTGCTGATACGCCCGTCGCTCTGCAGTTCGGCCAGGATTTTCTTGCTGATCTTGTCCAGCATGTGCTCTCTCTCCAC
>DATMSN010000044.1:0-1752 GCA_035565375.1 Duganella sp.
TTCTTGGTGATGTTTGTAAGATCCATTATGCGCGCCCGCTTTGTGGATCGGCGGGAAGTTCAAACAGTGCGTCCATGCGCTTGCTTGCGGTGATTTGCTCCCAGGCTTCACTTGGCAGGGTACTGATCATATTGCTGAGCCGATCTGCTGGAGGCACATCCTCAGCTTTGAGGTAGGACTTCACAAGGGAGTTGTCGTCGAACGATGGCGACACGGTCATCATCAATCCCGCGAATAGGTGCTGCGCCGCTGCATCGGTGATGCCATAGCTGTTCGCGCGCGCCACGGCGGTGATGGCGATCTCGCGCAACATGTTTGGTTTGATTCCTGCGATGTCGTCGGGACAGGTATCGCGCCATTGCTGGATAATACTGTCGTAGAGATTCTCTTTGTCGAAGTACATGAGTTGATCGCGTTGCGGCAGCGTAAGGCTGATCGGGGCAAAGGCGAAGCGGGCGATGTCCGCCGATGTGGCGGGCTCGATACTGATGGCGTACCGCTCCTCGCGGCGTGGCTCCCACGCGATCCAGCTGCTCACTGGCGCGAAAAAATACCGCTTCTGTTGGGCCGTCAGCGCCGATGGCAGGCCGAGTAGAATTCGCGGATCATAAAACCGCAGCACGACTTGCTGATCATCGTTGATCTCGCATTGCAGCCGGCGGGTCAGCATGGGCGCCAGAACGGGGAGGGCGTAAGGACTGCCGATCCAGCTCACGCTTGGCGCGGCCTGCTCCAACTCTTCCAGCCATTTGATGAGCTTGTCGTTGTCGCGCGGCGTGGCGATCAGCAGCGGCGCCGCGCTCACCAGATGTTCCTCGGGTGTGCCGTCAAAAAGCGACTTCCATTGCACATCGGCGAAGCGCGTTGTCAGATCGCGCAGAGCGTGCTCATGCGCCGAGCAGTCGAGCAGAGCATAGGTATAGGTTTGCGTTTCCATGGATATCTTTTATTAGCGGACCAAGAAGCTGCTGGCCTTGGCCGCCGCGTTCTTCAAGCATTCGAGACAAATGGCGCTGCCGGTCGGCAGGGCCGGCAGCGCCGCCGATCCTTTGCCTCCGCCCTGGAAGACATGCTGTCCACCCTTGACGGTGAAGTTGCCGGGGCAGGCGAAGGTGATGTTGCCGCCCTCCAGCGTCACCGACGACTGCCCCGCCTGCAGCACGATCTTCTGGTTCGCCTTGATCTCGATGACGTCGTTGACCGACACCACCGTGATCGCCTTGTCGGCCAAAATCTCCAGCTGATCGGTGTGTGCCTGCAGCGACACGGGCCCGTTGGCAGCGATCGCCTGGATACCGCCGGCATGCGTGAACAAGCCCGTCGCGTTGGCCGACACCGACGCCATCGTGAACGCGGCGGCCATGTGCATATCGGCCTGCGTGGTCCACTGCAACTGCCCGCCGGCGAACAGCACGGTGGATGCCGGCGTGGCCCAGTTGATGCTGGCCGGCGCTTCCATCAGCACCACCGGCTGGCCGAACTTCTCCACCGGCGCGGCGCTGTCGAGATCGCGCGCGCCTGCGGTGGCCTTCAGCGGATCGTGCCCGCCGACGGCGCCGTCAAATTTCCCTTTTTGCTCCGGGTCGATCTGCGTGATGAAGTCGATCTGCGCCTGGTTGGCGTCCTTGCTGACGAGCGCCTTCTGCTGCGTGGCGGCGTCGGCCAGGGTCTTGCTCAATTCCGAGGCGGCGCGCAGCAGGCCGGTGGCCTCCGCGCTGTCGAGCTGGGTCGAGGCGACGCCGGCGCCTTGTT
>DATMSN010000045.1:0-2286 GCA_035565375.1 Duganella sp.
GTTCGCCGGCCTTGGCCGCGAGACCGGGCAGGGCGGCGGCCTGGGCCAGCACGCCGCACGAGGCCAGCGCGCCGACCAGAATACCGTTGAAGATCGTTGTTTTCATTGTTAGAACATGCTCACTTTGAGGCTGAGTTTATAGGTGCGGCCATATTGTTCATATTGCGCGTTGTGGGCCTTGCCGCCCAGATAGACGTAGTATTTTTCGTTGTTCAGGTTGGCCGCCTCAAAGCTCAGCTGCACCTGCTTGCTGACCTGGTACGACAGCGAGAAGTCGACCTGCCTCTGGGCGTCGACGACGCGGTCCTGGCCGGCGTCGAGGATGTCGTCGCCCATCTCCAGCAGATACGGCGACTTGTAGTTGAGCGCCAGGCGCGTGCTCAGCGGGCCTTGTTCGTAGCCCAGCATCAGGTTCAGCACGCGGTCGGACTGGCCGGGCAGGTGGATGTCGCGCGAGCGCGCGCGGCCGGCGTCGCTGTCGTAGCGGGCGACGTTGGCGTCCGAGCGCGTCAGGCTGCCGTTGGCGCCGACGATCAGGCGGTTGAACGGCGCCGGCAGCATGCGCAGCGGCTGGGTGTAGGCCAGTTCGACGCCCTTGACGGTGGCCTTGTCGCCGTTGGCGTACGAGACGGCCGAGGTGTAGCCGGCCCACTGGCCGCTGCCGGCCAGGTTGGTGGTGTAGGTGAAGTTCTTGATGTCCTTGTGGAACACGTAGGCCGACACGCTGCCGTCGTCGCCGAGCACGCGCTCGATGCCCAGGTCGAGGTTGGTCGACTTCAGCGGCGCCAGGTCGGGGTTGCCGATGGTGGCCTCGGTGTCGCTGGCCAGGCTCACGCCCGGCGCCAGCTGGCTGAAGTTGGCGCGCACCACCGAGTGGGTCCAGGCCGCGCGCACGCTGGTTTTCGGGTCGAGGTCGTAGCGCGCCTGCAGCGACGGCAGCCAGTTGGTGTACGAACGCTGGCGGGTGACCGGATCGAAGGTTTCCTCCTCCTCGTTGACGCGCGCGCCGGCCGCGTCGAAGCGGGTGTGCTCGGCGCGCACGCCGGCCAGCAGGTGCCAGGCGTCGAGGTCGACGCTG
Organism: Duganella sp.; assembly: GCA_035565375.1. Classification (GTDB taxonomy): domain Bacteria; phylum Pseudomonadota; class Gammaproteobacteria; order Burkholderiales; family Burkholderiaceae_D; genus Rugamonas. The sequence goes on from DATMSN010000045.1 coordinate 1,079, forward strand.
TTTTGCACGTAGGCGGCATCGATGTCCTCGTGCATGCGGTAGTCGTCGACGGTCGAGTCGACCAGCAGGCGCGCGTCGGCGCGCTTCAGGCCGGCCACCAGGCGGCGGATCGCGGCCGGGTCGATGGCCTTGCCGATGCGGCCCAGTTTGTAATCGAGCTCGTTGCCGGTCACGTAGTCGGCCAGCGCGGTGCTGGCGCCGCCGATCTGCTTGCTGCTGTACGACCACGCCTCGGTGTCGTTGCGCTTGTCGCGGCGGCCGGCCTTGGCGCCGAACTTGAGCGTCGAGCTGCCTTCGCCCAGGTCGAACTTGTGGCTCAGGTCGAAGCGCGCGTGGTGTTCCTTGTCGGTGGCGTCGCCTTGCTTGAGCGTGATCGAGTTGAGCTTGTAGTTGCCGGCCTCGTACAGGCTGGCCGGGCCGGTCAGGCGCGGGATGTCGGTGCCGGTGAAGCCGACGCCGGCGAAGTCCTTGCCGCCACGGAAGCGGGCGTCGTTGATCGACTCCGGCGCCTCGTCGGTGGCGCGGCTGGCGCCGCCGGACAGGTCGAGCTTCCAGCCGTTCCATTTTTGTTCGGTGCCCAGCACGACCGAGCTGATGGTCTGCGTGTACTTGCGCTGGCGCAGGCGGCGCTCGCCGCGCGCGCTGGCGGTCTGGCCCTCGGCCAGGCCTCCGCCGGCGATGTTGCTGATGGTCAGGCGGTCGCGCACCTCGCTGTCGCTGAAATCGCTGATGAAGCCGCGCAGGAAGTATTTACTAAGCGATTTGCTCCGGTTGTCGGCGTGGTAGTCGAGGTTGAGCGCGGCGGCGCGGCGCTTGCGCGTCGGCAGGTAGTCGCGCAGTTCGACGCCGGTCAGCTTGCCGTCCTCCCAGGCGCCGCCGGTTTCGACGTTGTCGGAGCCGAATTCGCGCTTTTCGTAGCTGACGCCGCCGGCCACGCCCAGCTTGCCGTTCAGGAAGCGGTCGGCGAACAGCACGCTGCCGTTGGGGCTGGTCTTGCCGATGTTCTGGTCGCGGCTGGCGCCGACGGTGGCCGACAGCAGCTTGCCCGGCAGGTCGAAGGCCGACAGCGTTTTGACCTCGACCGTGCCGCCCAGCGAGTTGGCGTCCTGGTCCGGGGTCAGCGTCTTGCTGACCGCCAGCGAGCGGATCAGGCCGGCCGGCAGCACGTCGAGCGCCACCGCGCGCCGGCCCATGTTTCGAAACGACCC
>DATMSN010000046.1:0-3240 GCA_035565375.1 Duganella sp.
GATGGCCAGCGCCAGCGTGTCGCGCACGTTGCGCTGCGCCGTGTCGACCGCATGCTCGGGAATGGCGCCGAAGCGGGAGGTGGTCATCTGGGTAAGCTCTGTCATGGGGATTGCCGCATTGAATGTCGCATTATAAGGGCATTCATATGGGGCATTCGCGCCGCCGCCACGCCGGCGCGCATTCTCCTTGTAATGACCAGGGGAGCGATATAGAATCAGGAATATAGCCTAGCAGCAACTCCTTGGCATAACAACAGGACGCATGATGACGGTAATAATGGGACAGGATTTGCCGCTGGAGCGCCCGGATGCGAACGGCCGCGCAGCGTTGTTCGTACCGACGGCCAGCATCAAGGACGATGTGCTGGAGACGGTGCGCAAGGGTTCGGCGATTGTCGGTTTTGGCAATCATGACCGGACATTAACCATTTATTACGAGAGCAACCGCTTCAACGAGCCCAATCTGCTCAAGTGGGAGCAGAAGGCGCGCAAGGCCTTCGAGCGCCTGGCCGACAACCTGCCGACCGTCTCCAAGATGATCAGCAAGCCGGAGAACTTCGAGCAGGTCGGCTACATCAGCAGCAAGGGCATCCTGATCCGCCGCATGGAAAAGCTGCTCAACTGGCTGGAAACGTCGGATGCCGGCGACAGCGCCCCGACGTCCGAAAACATCGTCTTCACGCCGCCGCCCCCGCCCAAGAAAATCGACTGACGCCACCGTCTCCCGGCTATGATGTTGCGTGCGCGCCTGGCGCGCGCGATGTTGTATGTTAATGACAATAATTGATACTTTAGGGAGACCAGGATGGCTACGAATACAAGCACCACTTTCCGCCGGGCCGGCGCCTTGCTGGTGGCGACGGCGGCGCTGCTGGGCGGTTGCCAGAAGAACGATCCGAGCGAGGCCGGCCCGGCCGAACGCGCCGGCCGCAAGGTCGACGAGGCGACGGCCAAGGCCGGCAGCGAGTTGAGCCAGGCGAGGGAGACCGCCGGTCAGCAGATGAGCGACGCGGCCCGGGACACCAGCCAGAAGCTCGACAAGGCGGCCGACACGGCCGGGCAAAAGCTCAACGAGGCGACCCAGGCGGCCGGCAGAAAGCTCGAGCAGGCCGGCGAGAAGATGCAGGAAAAGGCCAGGGAACGCGAGGCGGCGGCCGGCACGCCGGCCAAGTAAGACGGCTTGGGGTCTGGGGTCAGGCGGCGGCGGGCGTCAACGCCGCCGGCGCCGCGTCGCCCGACACCACGCTCATATCGACGAAGCCCTCGCGCCATGCGCGTTCCAGATCCTGTTCGATCGCTTCCATCGACGTGCGCTCGAAATTGGCGAACCCGCGCACGCCGTAGGCGCGGTTGCGGCCGTGCGATTTGGCCATGTACAGCGCCATGTCGACCAGATTGACGGCGCGCTCCCACGACAGCGTCGTGCCGCCCGCCGCCAGCGGGAACGGCGCAAACCCCACCGAGACGTTGACCGAAATCGCATGCTCCTGATAGCGGATGGTCTGCGACGAGATGCCCGTTAAGATCCGCCGCGCGATGTCGTCCAGGCCGTGGCGCGGGCTGGCCGGCAGGAACGCCAGGAATTCCTCGCCGCCCCAGCGCACGATCATGTCCGTCTCGCGCAGCGCGATGCGCAAATTCTCGGCGATCATCTTGAGCACCGCGTCGCCGGCGGCGTGGCCGTAGGTGTCGTTGATGTTCTTGAAGTGGTCGACGTCGAGCAGGAACAGCGCGCCGACGATGTCGTCGTGGCGCTCGACGCGCTTGTCGATGTCCGGCCTGGGCTTCTCCTGCTGCTTCAGCATGCGCATGAAGTCCTGGAAGTGGCGCCGGTTGTACAGCGACGTCAACGGATCGAGCGTCGATTGCGCCTTGAGCTCGAGGTTTTTTTCTTCCAGCCGCGCGTTGGCGTTGCGGACTTTGCGGTACAGCATGCCGATCATCACCGACGCCAGCGCGAACACCAGCGCCAGCAGCCACCAGACGCGCTGCTGCAGGCGGCGGTTGTCGATCTCGGCGCCCTTGAGCTGGTTCTCCCGGCTCAATAGTTCGATCTGGCGCTGCTTTTTCTCGGTCTCGTATTTTTCCTGCAGCTCCAGCACGGATTTCTGGCGCTGCTTCTCAAACAGCTCGTTCGACAGGTCGCGCTCGCGGTGGTAGGCCGACACCGCGCCGGCCAGGTCGCCCGAGCGCTCCAGCGCCTCGCCGTATTCGTGCAGCACCGCCTGCAGATCGGGTTTGTTGTTTTCCTGCTCGTAGCGCTGCATGCCCGCCTCGTACTGCTGCTTGCCCTCGGCGATGCGGCCCATGGCCAGGTAGGCCTGGCCCAGGTTCACGCGCGCCGTCGCCGCCGTCGACGGGTCGTTGGTGCGCTCCGTCGAGCGCAGCGATTCGAGCGCGTACTGCGCCGCGCGCGGATAGTCCTGCTCCTTGAGGTAGCTGTCGGACAGGTTGACCAGCGTGACGCCGACCATGCGTTCGGCGCCCAGCTTGCGCTCCAGCTCCAGACTGAACAGCAGCGCCCGCAAGGCGCGCTTGGGCTGGCCCGAATCGATCGCCAGGCCGTACTCGGTGGTCTTGGCCATCGCCATGCGGCCCGGCGACTTGAGCTTTTCGGTCTCCACCAGCAGCTCTTCCAGGCATTCGGACGCCTTGTCGTATTCCTTCATCTGCGTGTACAGCTTGGCCAGCGCGTTGAGCGCGGCGGCCGGCATCGCCGGATCGTCGCGCACCGTGCGCGACAGGTCGACCGCGCGCTGCAGCTTGATCAGCGCCTGCGGGAAGTTGCCCTGCTCGGCGTAGGACTGGCCGGCGGTGATGGTCGCCTGCGTGCGCAGCGCGGCGTTGTTGGTGGTCAGGGCCAGCTTTTCGGCGGCGAAGGCCAGCCGGTGCGCGGCGTCGACCTCGGCCTTGGCGAACAGCACGTAGACCTTGTTGAGCATGCCCTTGGCGACGATGACGTCGTCCTTCAGGCTCTTGCCGTAGGCGATGACCTGCTCGGCGCCGGCCATCGCCTCGACGTTGTCGCCCATGCGCATGCGCGAGGCGCTGATCTGGACCATCAGTTCGGCGCGGGTGTACGGGGATTTGCCGGCGACCTCCGGCTCCAGCGTGAGCAGCTCGGCCAGCGCCTTGTCGGGGACGAAGCGGCTTTGCTCGCGGATGTCGAACAGGCGGCTGTTGAGCGTGGCTTCGTCCATCTGGGCCAGCGCCGGCGCGGGGCACAGCGCGAGGGCGGCC
>DATMSN010000047.1:0-3354 GCA_035565375.1 Duganella sp.
CCACGCCCATCGCCTCGCAGGCGGCCAGGAAGATGGCCGGGTCCGGCTTGGCGCGGCCGAAGCGGGCCGACGCCAGCGCCACCTCGAAATGGTGGTGCAGGCCGATGACTTCAAGATCGGCGTTGCCGTTGGTGACCACGCCCAGCCGCAGCATGCCGCCCAGCTCGGCCAACACGGGCGCGACGTCGTCGAACAAGGTGACGGCGTTGCGCAGCACATTGAAGTGTTGCATGGCGCCGTCGATGTGGGCGGCGTCCTCGCCGGTTTCGGCAAAGACGGCCTCGAGCGCGACGCGGCGCAGGCGGTACAGGTCGGCCGTCAGTTCCGGCTGCTTTTCCAGCAACGCCAGGCGCAGCGCGCGCAGCGCCTCGACCGAATACTTGCGCGTCACGGCCGGCGCGCGCTCGGCCAGCCAGGCGTGCCAGCCTATTTCAGCGGCCGCGATGACCGGGCCGATCGGCCACATCGTGTCGTCCAGATCGAACAGCAGGGCTTGCGGGGGGCGTGGCGTCATGGGTGGCGAAAATAAGTGGAATCGTGACTATTGTCGCACCGATCGCGCCGATCGTTGCGCCAGTCCATAACAAGCTGTTACATCCATTGCGGGGACTGGCGTTACCAAATGCACTAAAATACGGGGCAAATCCGTGTAAGATGCTGCACCCGTGCGTGCTGCCGGCCCTATTCGTTTTGGAGAAGATTTATGAAAAGTGTGTTTCCGCGTGCGGGCCTGGCCCTGCTGTGTGCCGTGATTCTGAGCGCTTGTGGCGGTAGCGGCGGCGGCAGCCTGCAACTGGCGGGCAGCATCTCCGGCCTGGTCAGGCCGGGTTTGGTGCTTATCAACAAGTCGACCGGGGAAAAACTCCCTGTCAGCTCGGGGACGACGCTGTTCGTGTTCACCCGCTTCCTGTCGACCGACGAGCAGTTCGAGGTCGATATCGACACGCAGCCGACGGGCACTACCTGTAAAGCCACCCAGAACAAGGACAAGGCCAGCGTCTATACCTCCAGCCGAGTGATCATTACCTGCAACCTCAATCCGTGGACGCTGGGCGGCACGGTGACCGGCCTGGCCGACGACGGCGTGGCCAGCACCAACGACGGCGTCACCCTGGCCAACGGCCCCGACACCGTGTATATCCCGCCGCCGGCGGCCGGCGCCGAGGCCAAGTTCGCCTTTGCCGATACGGTCGGCGAGGGGTCGCCGTACGGCGTGACCGTGCTGGCGCAGCCGACCAACCGGACCTGCACGGTCACCGCCCCCGTCACCAACGGCGTGGCCGGAGCCGGCCTGATGCCGGCCAGCAACTACAGCTTACTGATCGTCGCTTGCGTCCCCAAATAAACACGCCCGCTTAATCTTTGGAGAAATACATGAAATTATCGTCTATCGGCGCCATCGCGGCGTTGAGCGCGGCGGCGCTGGTCGCCGGCTGCGGCGGCAAGGCGCAGTACACGGTGCAAGGCACGATCAGCGGTCTGGCCACGCCGGGCCTGATACTGAGCAATGGCGGCCAGAACATTTCCGTGCCGGCCGGCGCGACCACGTTCACGTTCCCGAACCAAATCAGCTACGGCACCAGCTACAACGTCGGCTTCGTCCAGCAGCCGGAGCACATGAATTGCGGCTTCACCAGCATCAACACCGGCTCGGCCGGCCAAACGGTGGCGATCTCGGTGGGGATCTCCTGCTCACGCAGGGCCTACACGGTTGGCGGCCAGTTCACCGGCCTGTACCCGATTCCGGCCAACGGCACCACGGCCGCCGTGATGCGCACCGTAACGTTGCTAAACGGCTCGGCCGGCGGCCAGGTCACCCTGACCAGCCCGACCGACGCCAGCGGCGCCGGCGACTTCGCGTTCAGCACCCCGGTGGCCGACGGCCAGGCATATGGCGTAACCATCCACCCGGATACCACGCTGAGCTCGACCGACATCACCTGCACCGTGAAAAACGGCGTGGGCGTGATGGGCGAGGCCGCCGTGACCAACCTGTTGGTGGCGTGCCAGCCTAAATAAAGTGGAGGGCGTCGGGCTTTTCTTGTTCCGGCGCCGATGGGAGACGGTAGATATTCACAGATCTGATGTTTGATATGTGAAAAATAAAGTGGCGTGATATACCGCGACGCAGCATACTGTACTTGTCTCCTCCACTTCTTGCAAAGGAATTGGATTTAGCCCGCTTTCACCAGCGGGCTTTTTTTTGCCTGTCGTTTTGGAAGTATTAGGGCACCGGGGGACCCCGGTGCCGCGTGACAATGCCCAGCCCGTGTAGAAATGGTGGACCTGACCCCGGAGTTCATTTGAGCAGGTTGGCCAGCGCGACGTACTGGGCCAGCCCGACTGTCTCGGGACGGTGGGTGGGGTCGATGCCGGCGGCGACGATCTGCTCTTCCGTGAACATGCCGGCCAGGCAGTTGCGGATCACCTTGCGGCGCTGCGAGAACGCCTTCAGCACCACCGCCTCCAAGGTGGCGCCGTCGCACGGCAGCTGCTCGGCCACCGGGATCATGCGCACGATCGCCGATTCCACCTTCGGCGGCGGATCGAACGCTTCCGGCGGCACCACGAACAGCAGCGTCATGTCGTAGCGCCATTGCAGCATCACCGACAGGCGGCCGTAGGTCTTGCTGCCCGGCTCGGCCACCATGCGCTCGACCACTTCCTTTTGCAGCATGAAGTGCTGGTCCTTGACCAGCGGCGCGAACGTGGCCAGGTGGAACAGCAACGGACTGGAGATGTTGTACGGCAGGTTGCCGACGATGCGCAACTTCTGCCCTTCCGGCACCGGGATGGTGCTGTAGTCGAACTTGAGCGCGTCGCCGGCGTGGATGGTCAGCTTGGCCGGGTTGTAGGTCTTTTCCAGGCGGGCGACCAGGTCGCGGTCGAGCTCGACCACGTGCATCATCTTGAGCGTGCGCATCAACTGCTCGGTCATGGCGCCCAGGCCGGGGCCGATTTCGACCATGGCGTCGTCCGGCGCCGGCGCGATGGCCTCGGTGATGCTCGACAGGACGTACTTGTCGTGCAGGAAATTCTGGCCAAAGCGTTTGCGGGCTACGTGTTTCATGGGTGTTCTTTTAATGAGTGAAATTTAGAGGCCGGCGACGGCGTCGGCCATCGCCAGCGCGGTGGCGATGGCCGCTTCCATGCTGCCGCAGTCGGCCAGGCCGAGGCCTTGCGCGGCCAGGTCGAGCGCCGTGCCGTGGTCGACCGAGGTGCGGATCAGCGGCAGGCCGAGCGTGATGTTGACGCCCTGCCCGAACGTGGCGTACTTGAGCACCGGCAGGCCCTGGTCGTGGTACATGGCCAGCACGCAGTCGGCGTCCTGCAGATATTTGGGCTGGAGATCGG
>DATMSN010000048.1:0-3772 GCA_035565375.1 Duganella sp.
CGCGCTGATCCGTCAGATCACCGCCCTGGGCGGCAACCCGGCGCTGCTGGCCACCGCCGGCGACGGCCGCGGCGAGAACGAGGTCAAGGACTGGGGCTTCGGCTTCAACCTGGGCTATATGTTCACCTTGGACGAGAACACCCGCTTCGGCCTGAGCTATCGTTCGTCGATCAGCCACAAGATGAAGGGCAGCACCATCTGGGACTTCTCGAAAGTGACCTCCGATCCGGTCGTCAACGGCGTGCTGGCGTCGGCCTCGAACCGCGTCAACTCGGCCGCGCTGGTGACCTTGCGCACCCCGGAGACGCTGTCGGCCAACGTGTTCCATCAATTCGACGCCAAGTGGGCCGGCATGGCCGACGTGACGTGGTCGCGTCATAACCGCCTGGGCAACCTGGATATCGAGTTCCCTGGCACCACCGAAGGCGCGGAAGTGATACGCCAGCAGTGGAAAAACACGGTGCGCGTGGCGGTGGGCGGCAATTATGTGTACAACGAGAACGTGACCCTGCGCGCGGGCGTGGCGTTCGACGAATCGCCGGTGCAAAACGCCGAACTGCGCCATCCAGCGCTGCCGGATAGCGACCGCATGCAGTATTCGCTGGGCATGAACTGGAAGCTCGACGCACGCTCGTCGATCGATCTGGCCTACAGCTATGTCGACTTCAAGGATGCGCAGGTCAACTATACGAACCTGTGCAACACCTTGTCGCGCACCTGCACCGGTAACGGCGAGACCACCCGCGGCACGTATCAGACGCACCTGTCGTTGGTGGGGATTTCGTACAACTACAAGTTTTAAGTTCTCGACGGCGGTGAGGTTGTTTGGCGGATTACGCTGCGCTAATCCGCCCTACGTGGTTTAACTCATTGCATACATCACGTGCAAAAAAGGGCCTTCATCCAAGGCCCTTTTTTGCGTCTTATTGACCAGGTGGAGTGGCCGGAGGTGGCGTGGTGCCGCTGCCAGCGGGCGGTGTGGTGGCCGGCGGTGTCGTGCTGTCGGGCGTTGGGCTTGGTGTGGTCGCAGGCGTCGACGGCGTGGTCGAAGGCGTCGACGGCGTCGTCGATTCCGGTGTCGCCGACGGGGTGGGCGGCTGGTCGGCCGGACGCTTGTTGCAGCCGGCCAGCAACGCGAGCGCGAAGGCCGCGCCTAGTATTACTCTCGTTGTTGTTTGCAGGGAAGTCATCATTCTTTCCTTTCAAGAAAAGGTCAGGGAAAAAATTAGACAACACCCGCGCGCGCGCGGTTCCCGCTATTTTCGATCAGGCCGACTTGCGCTCGCCGTCGCCGTCGACCGGCAGGTCGGCGTCGCCATTGAAGACGGCGATGTCGGTCTCGCCCAGCACCCGGCTGGTGACGGTGCCGGCGGTGATCGAGCCGCTGACGTTGAGCGCGGTGCGGCCCATGTCGATCAGCGGTTCGATCGAGATCAGCAGCCCCGCCAGCGCCACCGGCAGGTTCATCGACGACAGCACGATCAGCGCGGCGAACGTGGCGCCGCCGCCGACGCCGGCCACGCCCACCGAGCCGATGGTGATGATGGCCAGCAGCGGCAGAATGAAGTGGGCGGTGAACGGGTCGATGCCGACCGTCGGGGCGATCATCACCGCCAGCATGGCCGGGTAGATGCCGGCGCAGCCGTTCTGGCCGATCGTGGCGCCGAACGAGGCGGCGAAGTTGGCGATGCCTTCGGACGTGCCCAGGCGCAGCGTCTGCGTCTGCACGCTCATCGGAATGGCCCCGGCGCTGCTGCGCGAGGTGAACGCGAAGGTCAGCACCGGCAGCACCTTCTTGACGAAGCGCACCGGATTGAGCCCGGCGCCGCTGACGATCAACAGGTGCACCACGAACATCAGCAACAGCGCGCTGTACGAGGCCAGCACGAAGTCGATCAGGTGCAGGATGTCGGTGTAGCTCGAGGTCGACACCACCTGCGCCATCAGCGCGAACACGCCGTACGGCGTCAGCCGCAGCACCAGCGTGACGATGCGCATGACGATGGCGTGCGCGACCTTGATGAAGTTGTCGAACGAGGCGAAGATGTCCGGCTTCTTGTCGTGGATGCCGGTGGCGGCGATGCCGATGAACACGGCGAAGATCACCACCGCGATGGTCGAGGTCTTGCGCGCGCCGGTCAGGTCGAGGAAGGGATTGGCGGGGATGAAGCTGAGCAGCATGCTCGGCAGCGAGATCGCCTGCGCCGCCTCGACCTTGCCTTGCAGGTAGACGCCGCGCGCGATGTCGGCCGCCGAGGCGGTCAGGCCGACGGCCGTCAGGTGGAACAGCTTGGCCATCAGGATGCCGATGCCGGCGGCGATCAGGGTCGTGACCATCAAGGTGCCGATCGTCAGCGCGCTGATTTTGCTCAGCGAATCCATGCCCTTCAGTTTGAGGATGGCGGCGATGATCGACACCATGATCAACGGCATGATGATCATCTGCAGCAGCTTGACATAGCCCGAGCCGACGATGTCGAGGTACTCGCCGGTGGTCGTCAACTCGGCCGAGCCGGCGCCGTAGATCGCCTGCAGCGCGGCGCCCAGCACGATGCCCAGCCCCATACCGGTGAACACGCGCACCGAAAAGGACGCGTGCCGGCGCTGCTGCGCGTACAGCACGCCCAGCAACAGCAGCGCCGCCAGCAAATTAAGTAATACGTTTATAGCCATTGCCCACCCTTTGCCACGAATTGAAGAGATCAGCCGGCGCCACCGAATCCCTTGCCTGGACGAGGGAAATGGCACCGGTCGGTCATTTTATAGGCGTTTATCGATATAAACGAGGCCGATATCGCGCAAAGAACGAATATTTGGCTATATGGCTATGTGCTTTTCGCATAAGCAATCCCGCTGCGCTTCGCATGTGCGACAACAGCACGATCCCAGCACGATCCATGCCAAGCTCGGGAGTGCCGTCAGCGGGCGGTGTTGAACCAGATATCGAAGCGCGTGGCGCCGTCGCCGGTGGCCGCCAGCCGATAGGCGAACCCGTGCCGGTTCATCACCTCGCGCACGAACAGCAAACCGATCCCCTGTCCACCTTTCTTGGTGGTGAAAAACGGCGTGAACAATTGCCGCGCCGGCACCTTGCCCAGCATATTGCCGGAATCGATCACCGACAGCCGCACGCCGCCGGCCTCGTTGGCCAGCGCGAACTCGATGAACTTCTCGCCCGCCGCCGCTTCCTCCACCGCCTCCATGGCGTTCTTGACCACGTTCAACAGCGCCTGCTCCATCAAATGGCGGTCCAGCGCGACGGCCGCCACCTCGTCGCAGCGCGCCCAGGCGATGCGGATGCCACGGGCACGGCACGGCTCGCGGTACAGATACAGGATGTCGTCCATGAGGTCGCGGACGGCGTTGGGACGCGGTTCCGGCGCCGGCATCTTGACCACGCGCGTGAAACGCTCGATGAACTCGCCCAGGCTGACGTTGCGGCGCTTGACGGCGACGATGGCGGTGTCGAAGTCGTCGCCGTCGCGCTCGTTCAACTGGCCGCGGTAGTACAGCAGCGAGTCGAGCACCGAGCCGGTGGCGGCCACCGTGTTGTTGACCTCATGCGCAAGAACGCGGATCAGCTTGTCGTAGGTGTCTTTCTCCGAACTCTCCAGCTCCTCGGTCAACTCCTCGATCAGCAGGAAGTGGCGGGCGAAGCCGCGATCGTAGAAGTGGCCGCGCTGGGCACGGTAGCGGCGGCCATCGGCGTCGGTCAGCAAGCGGCTCTCGCCCAGCGGCAGCAGATCGAGCTGGGCCAGCAGCGCGGGCGAGC
>DATMSN010000049.1:0-2329 GCA_035565375.1 Duganella sp.
GCCGTATTCGCGCCAGCCGCTGGCGGCATTGGAGACCGCCGGGTTGGGGGCGGGTTGGCCATTTACGCCGGCAGCAGCCCAGCCGACAGGTGCGATGTGGCTATCCATCTGGCAGTTGATGAAGGCGATGTTGTCCCATACGCTTGCGTTGCCTGAACTGCGTGCCAGGTAGGTGGCGCCGTTTGGCACGTCGCCGTGCTCGGGGCCAGGGCCGGGGCCGTGCGTCAGGCGGCTGTTGAGGAAGACGAAGCCCTTGTCCGTGGCGTTGGGCACGCGCGCCTGCAGCACGTAACCGCCGCCGGTCGCGCTGGTGGTGTCGCCGACCGAGCGGATTTCGCTTTCCTCGAACAGGGCCGCGCGGCTTCCGCCCCAGATGAAGTCCACGTTCCCTGCCACCAGGCTGCGGTAGAACCAGGCGTAGCCCTTCAGGTTCAGCGTGTCCTGCTCGCTGAAGAAGGCGGCGTTCTTCGCCACCAGCCGCCCGCTGTCGTTGTTGAAGTAGATCGCCTCGGCCTGGGCCGAGATGGCGCTGGAGCGCAGCGTCGTGTTGCGCAGCGTGAGCGTGTCGATGGTGAGCATGTCGGCCGCTTCCACCAGCATCACCGAGCGGCCGCCGGACGTCGCCGCGCTGTCGATCGACTGGCTGCCGCCGGTGCCGCTGTTTAAGCTGTCGTAGTTGGTGTACTGGATGACGGCGCCGTCGCGGCTTTCGCCAACCAGGGTGACGTTGTTCTTGCCGCGCAGGTAAAGCAGCTCCGTGTAGGTGCCGTTGCGCACGGTGACGGTCAGCGGATCGTTGGCCGCCACGTCCTTCATCGCGTAGTTGAGCGCCGCCTGCACGGTACTGAAGTCGGCGTCGTCGGCCGCGCCCACGCTCACGCTGGCGGCGCCCGGCGCCGGGCCGGAGGCGCGCGTGGTGAACGACCAGTCGCCCAGCTTGCCGATGCCGACGAACGGGATGCCGCCCAGCGAGGTGCCGGTGAACACGCCGTTGGAGATGGCGACGTAATACTCCGTGCCGTAATCGAGCTTGTTGCTGTGGGGTTTGATCGTCACCGTATTGCCGCTGATCGTGATCGGCGTGGTGTTGACCTTGCGGACCGCCGCCTGGCCGGCGTAGCCCAGGACATCCGTCTCGCCGGACAAGCGGATGACGTCCACCAGCGCGTCGTCGCTCTTGCGGAAGATGCGGATGCTGCCGCCGGCGCCCAAGGTCGGCGGGGTATCGAAGGTCAGCTTGAGCGAGGCGTCGACGTGGGCCGAAGCCGCGGCGGCCGCCGGCTGCGTGGCGCCACCCAGCGGATAGGCTTGCGACGGCTGCACGAATTGCGGGCTGATGGTGGCCGCGATGATCCGCTGCAGCGTGGGGTCCGAAGCGCTGGTGACGGTGATTGTCGCGGTGCCGGCGCCGACCGGCGTTAGCGTCAGCGTGCCGCCGCTGATGGCGACGGCGGCCACGCCCGGCTTGCTGGAGGCGGCCGTGTAGCTATCCTGTGTGCCGTCCGGTTTGACGGCGGTGACGTTGATGGCCAACGGCGTGTCGCCCACCTCGGCGATGTAGGTCGGCGACGATGGATTGAGCGTCAGCTGCGCGGGTTTGAGCGATGGGTCGCCGATGCGCACATCGTCGATCTGGAACGACTTGTTGGTGGTGTAGAGCCCCACCAGACCGCGTTCGGCGAACGACGCGTCGCTGACTGTGCCCAGCGCTTCGCCGTCCAGGTAGACGGTGAGGGCGGTGCCGATCATTTCGAAGCGCACGGTGTAGAACTGCGCATCCATCAGGATCGGTTTTTTCACCTGCTTGGGGCGCGACAGCGCGGCGTTGAGCATGCGGGCGATCTCCACCTGCGTGCTGGCGGTGCTGCTTTGCACATTCAGGCCGGCGCCGTACCAGTTGTTGGCATCCTTGTAGCGTGTGATCAGATACAGCTGCTTGTTGCCGGTGGTGCTGTTGGTCATCGGCTTGATGCGGGCCTCGACGTAGTAGTCGGCCGACGGCACCGCGCCCAGCGCGGCCGGCTTGAGCAGCGCCAGCACGCCGCCGGTGGTGGCGGCGGTGTACTGCATCACCAGGTTGGTCGCGCCGACGTTTTCGGCCTTGACGCTGAAGCTGCCGTTGGCGCCGGCCACCGGCAACAGGTTCCAGTTGGCGCTGCCGCCGTTCTGGAAGTCGTCGCAGAAGTAGAGGCCCGTGGGCGGGCAGTTCAGCGTGACGGTGGTGTCGGGCGTGACGTCGCCGCTGCCGGTGATGGTGGTGGTCAGCTTGCCGCCGCCGGCCTGCGCCAGCGCGTTGGCCTTGACCAGCGCCAGCGGACGCGCCGCGTAC
>DATMSN010000050.1:0-9264 GCA_035565375.1 Duganella sp.
GCTGCTGCGCGAGGTCGCCGAGCAGGCGCGCGGCCGGCGCGGCCGCGTCGATTTGCGGGTCGAGGCGCTACCGCAATGGATGCGCTGCGACCCGGCCGGCATCCGTCTATGCCTGGAAATCCTGATCGATAATGCGATCAAGTACACGGATGCCAATACTCCGTTAGAATTGCTGGGCAAAATGGCAATGGAGGGCGGCGTCGAGTTCCTGGTGCGCGACGCCGGCGCCGGCGTGCCGGCGGCTGAACTGGAGCATATCTTCGCCAAGTCCTTCCGCGGCAGCAATGCCGGCGGCGTGCCCGGGTCCGGACTGGGGCTGTACATGGCGCGGGCCATCGCCGACGTTCATGGCGGCACCGTCACCGTCCGAAATGTTTCTGAAAGCGGCGCTGAATTTCGGATTTGGCTGCCGGTAGGGCCCGCCCCAGGGAAAAACCTTGCGCGACCGGGTGGCAACAGTGATAATTCCTCGGACGCAAGCTGACGCAGCAGGGCGCGACCCTCAACAATCGATTCAATGGCGCATCAATGACGCAAATACTGATCGTGGAAGACAATCTGGACTACGCCGAAGAAATGGCGGAGTTCCTGATTGAGCTTCAACACGAAGTGCACATCACCAATAACGCCAGCGATATGTGGACCGCCCTGAGCCACGGAAATGTGGGCGTGGTGGTGCTGGACCTGGGCCTGCCCGACGAGGACGGCTTCAACGTCATACCGCGCATGCGCCAGCTTTATCCGCAGATCGGCCTGCTGGTATTGACCGGCCGCGTCGCCTTCGACAACCGCATCCTCGGCCTGCGCCTCGGCGCCGACCATTACCTGACCAAGCCGATCAAATTCCCCGAGCTGGCCGCGCACATCGAGGCGCTGGACCGCCGCGTCGGTCCGCAGGAAACCATACCGCTGCCGAGCAAGTGGACCTTGAAGGTCAGCGCCCGCCAGCTCGAGCTGCAGGGCATGGCCATCACCTTGACGGAGAAGGAGTGCAACTTCCTGCACCTGCTGACGATCAACACCCGTCCCGTGCCGCGCCAGGTCATCGTGGCCGGCATCGGCGGCGACGATCCGGACGCCGGCCGCCGCGTCGACATGCTGGTGTACCGCCTGCGCAAGAAGGCGCGCACCGGCCTGGGCCAGGATCTGCCGTTGCGCAGCGCCTACGGCGAAGGCTACAGTCTTTCCGCCAGCTTCAATCTGTCCTGAGCAAAACCGCGTTCGCCGCTTTTTCAACCTTCGGCTGTCCTGAGCAAAGCGGTTTACTTGATCTTGCTCAGGCCGTTGTGAGAATCTGTGAGTTTCTCTAAGGCATCTGCATCGTAGTATGGTTCCTCAACCGGTGTTTTTTGAGGAGTATTGCGATGCGTTTTTCCGACTTTAAAATAGGGGTGCGGCTGGCCGGCGGCTTCGGCCTGGTGATGCTGCTCATCGTCGGCATGGCCATGGCCGGCGTCTGGCGCTTGCAGGCGGTCGGCGACCTGACCGAGGAGATGGTCGGCAGCGCCAGCGTCAAGGAACGCTTGACGGCCGAGTGGCACAACCAGATCGGCATCAGCGGCATCGGCGTGCTGGCCTTCGCCCGCAACGCCGAAACGGCCGAATCCCCGGCCGTCACCGAAAAAGCCGCCGCCACCCGCGCGCGCGTCAACGCCATCCAGAACCAACTCGAGCCGATGCTCGTCAGCGACGAGGAAAAGGCGCTGCTGGCCGCCGTCGCGTCGGTGCGCAAGGATTACGCTGCCAGCCGCGACGCCATGTTCAAGCTCAAGCAAAGCGGCGACATCGACGCCGCCCGCCGCCTGGCCGACGACCGGCTCGAGCCGCAGTTCGCCGCCTATTTAAGCAGCGTCACCAGGATCGGCAAGTACGAGGCCGACGTCGGCCGCGCGCTGGCCGACGACGTGCAGCAACAGTACCGCTCCGGCCAGCGGTTCCTGCTGGCGCTGGCGGCCGGCGCGCTGGCGCTGGGCGCCTGGTTCGCCTATGTGATCGGGGTGTCGATCACGCGCCCGATCCACCAAGCGGTGGTGGTGGCGCAAACCGTCGCCGCCGGCGACTTGAGCAGCCAGATCGACGTGCGCGGCAAGGACGAGACCGGCCTGCTGCTGCAGGCGCTGAAGGACATGAACGCCAGCCTGGTCAACATTGTCGGCCAGGTGCGCAGCGGCACCGACACCATCGCCACCGCCTCCGGCGAGATCGCCCACGGCAACCTGGACCTGTCGGCCCGCACCGAGCAGCAGGCCAGCTCGCTGCAGCAGACGGCGTCGTCGATGGAGGAGCTGACCGCGACCGTCAAGCAAAACGGCGACAACTCGCGCCAGGCGCACACCTTGGCGCTGTCGGCGTCCGAGGTGGCCGTCAAGGGCGGCAACGTGGTCGAGCAAGTGGTCGACACGATGACGGAGATTAACGCGTCGGCGCACAAGATCGTCGACATCATCTCCGTCATCGACGGCATCGCGTTCCAGACCAACATCCTGGCCTTGAACGCGGCGGTCGAGGCGGCGCGCGCCGGCGAGCAGGGCCGCGGCTTCGCGGTGGTCGCGTCCGAGGTGCGCAACCTGGCCCAGCGCAGCGCGGCGGCGGCCAAGGAAATCAAGACCTTGATCGGCGACTCGGTCGACAAGGTGGAGACCGGCGCCCGGCTGGTGGCCGAAGCCGGCAGCACGATGCGCGAGATCGTCGCCAACGTCGGCCGCGTGACCGACATCATCGGCGAGATCACCAGCGCCAGTGTCGAGCAGACCGCCGGCATCGAGCAGATCAACCGCGCCATCGCCCAGATGGACCAGGTGACGCAGCAGAACGCGGCGCTGGTCGAAGAGGCGGCGGCGGCGTCGGCCGCGCTGGAGGACCAGAGCGGCGCGCTGGCGCAGGTGGTCAGCGTGTTCCAGCTTTCCAGCCCTGGCGGAAAAAACAGGGACAGAGTGGCGCCGGTTTTGCTGCGCGCGTGAATAATCGGGGACAGAGTGGTGTAGAATCGCCGCTTCGTCCACCGCCGCTCGATTGACACGGGATCCATGTGATCACCGGAACCACCGGAATCCCGGAAACACGGGCGGATTTACCCTTACTTATATGGCCCGCCTGCCCCGCCTGATCGTCCCCTCCCAGCCGCACCACGTCATCCAGACCGGCAACAACGACCAGCCGATCTTCCACGATGCCGACGATTACCAGGCTTTCCACGGCTGGCTGCGCACCGCCGCCAAAAACCACAAGGTCGCCGTCCACGCCTACGTCCTGATGCCCAACCACCTGCATTTGCTGGTCACGCCGTCCGACGAGGACGGCCTGGGCCAGATGATGCAGTGGATCGGCCGCTATTACGTCCCCTACTTCAACCAGAAATATAGCCGCACGGGAACTTTGTGGAACGGACGCTACAAAACCTCGCTGATCGACGCGGATGAATACTTCATGTTGTGCAGCCGCTATATCGAATCCAACCCGGTCCGCAACGGCCTGGTGAGCCGCGCCGAGGACTATCAGTGGTCCAGCTATTGCCACCACGCGGGCATCCGCTCGGACGGTCTGGTGATCGACCACGCGCAGTTCTGGGCGCTTGGCAACACGCCGTTCCAGCGCGAGGCCGCCTACACGGCGCTGAGCGAACCGCCCCTGACGGCCGAGCAGATCGACGTGATCGGCAAGGCGCTGCTGAAGGGCTGGCCGCTCGGATCGGAGCAGTTCAAGACCGCGCTGCAGAACAAGGTCAAGCGCCAGGTGCTGCCGGCGAAACGGGGCCGGCCCTTCAAGATTAAAGTCGAACCCTGAACCGTCGCGGGGTCGGACCCTGTGGGGTCCGACCCTGGTGATGGGCGGGTTTTGCCGGTGCGAATGACTCCGTCCCCATTTAAAAAATTCAGCAACTCCGAAAAATTTAATTCGACTCCGACCCTATTTGTTATGGTTGTCTTTTACGCTGCATTGCACTACTCTATTTCCTCATTAGCCTAATTGCCAGCGGAGAAGCCCCATGAAAGCCCAAGGTCTGTACGATCCTTCCAATGAACACGATGCCTGCGGCGTCGGTTTCGTCGCCCACATCAAGGGCAACAAGAGCCACTCCATCGTCGAACAGGGCTTGCTGATCCTGAAGAACCTCGATCACCGGGGCGCCGTCGGCGCCGACGCGCTGATGGGCGACGGCGCCGGTATCCTGATCCAGATCCCGGACCAGTACTACCGCGACGAGATGGCCAAACAAGGCATCGAACTGCCGCCGCCAGGCGAATACGGCGTCGGCATGGTGTTCCTGCCGAAGGAAAACGCTTCGCGCATCGCCTGCGAACAGGAAATCGAGCGCGCCGTGCGCGCCGAGGGCCAGGTCGTGCTGGGCTGGCGCAACGTGCCGGTCGACTGCGACATGCCGATGTCGCCGACCGTGCGCGCCAAAGAGCCGGTGATCCGCCAGATCTTCATCGGCCGTGGCGCCGACATCATGGTGACCGACGCGCTGGAGCGCAAACTGTATGTGATCCGCAAATCGTCCGGCCACGCCATCCAGGCGCTCAAGCTGCTGCACGGTAAGGAATTCTTCGTCGCCTCGCTGTCGGCCCGCACCATCGTCTACAAGGGCCTGCTGCTGGCCGACCAGGTCGGCGTGTACTACAAGGACCTGCAGGACGCGCGTTGCGTGTCGGCGCTGGCGCTGGTGCACCAGCGTTTCTCGACCAACACCTTCCCGGAATGGCCGCTGGCCCACCCGTACCGCCTGATCGCCCACAACGGCGAGATCAACACCGTCAAAGGCAACTTCAACTGGATGCGCGCGCGCGAAGGCGTGATGAAATCCGCCGTGCTGGGCGAAGACCTGCAGAAACTGTTCCCGCTGATCTATGAAGGCCAGTCGGACACCGCCTGCTTCGACAACGCGCTCGAACTGCTGCTGATGGCGGGCTATCCGATCGCCCAGGCGATGATGATGATGATCCCGGAAGCGTGGGAAAATCACGGCACGATGGACGACAATCGCCGCGCGTTCTACGAATATCACGCCGCGATGATGGAGCCATGGGACGGCCCGGCCGCCATGGCCTTCACCGACGGCCGCTACATCGGCGGCACGCTGGACCGCAACGGCTTGCGCCCTGCGCGCTACATCGTCACCGACGACGACCTGGTGGTGATGGCGTCGGAATCGGGCGTGTTGCCGATCCCCGAGTCGAAAATCATCCAGAAATGGCGCCTGCAGCCGGGCAAGATGTTCCTGATCGACCTGGAAGCGGGCCGCATCATCGACGATAAAGAGCTCAAAGACACCTATGCCAACGCCAAGCCGTACAAGGCGTGGATCAACGCCGTGCGCATCAAGCTCAACGAAATCAAGCTGAGCGAGAGCCAGCTGGCGCACAACCGCGTCAAGTACAGCGCCGCGCCGGGCGAAAAGGCCGTCGCGTCCGTGCTGGACCGCCAGCAGGCGTTCGGCTACACCCAGGAAGACCTGAAATTCCTGATGGCGCCGATGGCCGCCGCCGGCGAAGAAGCCACCGGCTCGATGGGCAACGATTCGCCGCTGGCGGTGATGTCGAACAAGCTCAAGCCGCTGTACAACTACTTCAAGCAGCTGTTCGCCCAGGTGACCAACCCGCCGATCGACCCGATCCGCGAAGCGATGGTGATGTCGCTGGTGTCGTTCATCGGCCCGAAACCCAACCTGCTCGACACCAACAACGTCAACCCGCCGATGCGCCTGGAAGTGTCGCAGCCTATCCTGGGCTTCGACGACATGGCGCGCCTGCGCGGCATCAGCTCGCACACCGGCGGCAAGTTCAAGTCGTACGAGTTGAGCATCTGCTACCCGCTGAGCTGGGGCAAGGAAGGCATTGAAGCCTGCCTGGCATCGCTGTGCGCCGAGGCGGTCGACGCCGTCAAGTCCGGCCACAACATCCTGATCGTCTCGGACCGCTCGATCGGCGCCGATCGCGTCGCCATCCCCGCGCTTCTGGCCACATCGACCGTGCATCAGCACCTGGTCAGCAAGGGCCTGCGCGCCTCGACCGGCCTGGTCGTCGAAACCGGCTCGGCCCGCGAGACCCACCACTTCGCATTGTTGGCGGGCTACGGCGCCGAAGCGATCCACCCCTACCTGGCGATGGAAACGCTGGTCGAGCTGGCGCACGGCATGCCGGGCGACATGTCCGGCGACAAGGCCGTCTACAACTACACCAAGGCCATCGGCAAGGGCTTGATGAAGGTGATGTCGAAGATGGGCATCTCCACTTATATGTCGTACTGCGGCGCGCAGATCTTCGAGGCCGTCGGCCTGAACAAGTCGCTGGTCGACAAGTACTTCAAGGGCACCGCCTCGAACGTCGAAGGTATCGGCGTGTTCGAAGTGGCCGAGGAGGCGCTGCGCCTGCACAACCTGGCTTTCGGCGACGATCCGGTGCTGGCCAACCACCTGGACGCCGGCGGCGAGTACGCCTTCCGCGTGCGCGGCGAGGACCACCTGTGGACCCCGGACGCGATCGCGAAGTTGCAGCATTCGACCCGCAGCAACAACTTCTCCAGCTATAAAGAGTACGCGCAGATCATCAACGACCAGAGCAAGCGCCACCTGACGTTGCGCGGCCTGTTCGAGTTCAAGCTCGACCCGACCAAGGCGATCCCGCTGGAGGAAGTCGAGCCGGCCAAGGAAATCGTCAAGCGTTTCGCCACCGGCGCGATGTCGATGGGTTCGATCTCGACCGAGGCGCACGCGACCCTGGCCGTGGCGATGAACCGCATCGGCGGCAAGTCCAACACCGGCGAGGGCGGCGAAGATCCATCGCGCTACACGATGGAGCTCAAAGGCATCAAGATCAAGCAGGGCGAGACCATGGCCTCGGTCATGGGCAAAGAGCAGATGGTGGTCGACATTCCGTTGCAGGAAGGCGATTCGCTGCGCTCGCGCATCAAGCAGGTCGCTTCGGGCCGTTTCGGCGTCACCGCCGCCTACCTGAACTCGGCCGACCAGATCCAGATCAAGATGGCCCAGGGCGCCAAGCCTGGCGAAGGCGGCCAGCTGCCGGGCCATAAGGTGTCGGAATACATCGCCACCCTGCGCTTCTCGGTGCCGGGCGTGGGCCTGATCTCGCCGCCGCCGCACCACGACATCTATTCGATCGAAGATCTGGCCCAGCTGATCCACGATCTGAAGAACGCCAACCCGCGCGCCTCGATCTCGGTCAAGCTGGTGTCGGAAGTCGGCATCGGCACGGTCGCCGCCGGCGTCACCAAGGCCAAGGCCGACCACGTCGTGGTCGCCGGCCATGACGGCGGCACGGGCGCCTCGCCACTGTCGTCGGTCAAGCACGCCGGCACGCCGTGGGAGCTGGGCCTGGCTGAAACGCAGCAGACCCTGGTACTGAACGGCCTGCGCAGCCGGATTCGCGTGCAAGCGGATGGACAGATGCGCACCGGCCGCGACGTCGTCATCGCCGCCATGCTTGGCGCCGACGAAATCGGCTTCGCCACCGCGCCGCTGGTGGTCGAGGGTTGCATCATGATGCGCAAATGCCATCTGAACACCTGCCCGGTCGGCGTCGCCACGCAGGACCCTGTGCTGCGCGCCAAGTTCTCCGGCAAGCCCGAGTACGTCGTCAACTACTTCTTCTTCGTCGCCGAGGAAGCCCGCCAGCTGATGGCGCAACTGGGCATCCGCACCTATGACGAGTTGATCGGCCGCGTCGACCTGCTGGACAAATCGAAGGCGATCACGCACTGGAAGGCCAAGGGCCTGGACTTCAGCGCCATCTTCTACCAGCCGGAAGTGCAGGACGGCCACTCGATCTATCACACGATGGAGCAGGACCACGGCCTGGACAAGGCGCTCGACCACAAGCTGATCGCGCAAGCCAAGGCCGCGCTGGAGAAGGGCGAGCGCGTCTCGTTCATCTCGCCGGTGCGCAACGTCAACCGCACCGTCGGCACCATGCTGTCGGGCGAGGTGGCCAAGCGCTACGGCCACGCCGGCCTGCCGGACGACACCATCCACATCCAGCTGCAGGGCACGGCGGGCCAGTCGGCCTGCGCCTTCCTGGCGCACGGCATCACGATCGACCTGGTCGGCGAAGGCAACGATTACGTCGGCAAGGGCTTGTCGGGCGGCCGCATCATCGTGCGTCCGAACACCGAGTTCCGTGGCTGGGCCGTCAACAACATCATCATCGGCAACACGGTGCTGTACGGCGCCATCAGCGGCGAGGCGTTCTTCAACGGCGTGGCCGGCGAGCGTTTCGCGGTGCGTAACTCGGGCGCCACGGCGATCGTCGAGGGCACCGGCGACCACGGTTGCGAATACATGACCGGCGGCACCGTCGTCGTGCTGGGCTGCACCGGCCGCAACTTCGCGGCGGGCATGTCGGGCGGCATCGCCTACGTGTACGACCCGGACGGCGATTTCGAATCGCGCTGCAACACCTCGATGGTGACCCTGGAGCCGGTGCTGAGCGCCAAGCAGCAGGAAGCGGACAAGGCCACCTGGCACATCCAGCACAAGGGCCAGGGCGCGGAAGCGGACGAGGTGATCCTGAAGCGCCTGATCGAGCGCCACTTCAAGCACACCGGCAGCACCCGTGCCCGCCTGTTGCTGGATAACTGGGCCGATAGCCGCGGCAAGTTCGTCAAGGTATTCCCGAGCGAATACAAACGCGCCCTGGCCGAAATGGCCGAGGACGTGGCGAACGAAGCCGCCGCCGTACAGCCGATCGCCGCCTGAGCGCCGTCTTAGACCGACGTTGTTGACTGAATATATTTAAGGATTTATCGTGGGTAAAATCACCGGTTTCATGGAATTCCAGCGTCAGGACGAGGGCTATCTGCCACCGGCGGCGCGTTTGAAGAACTATTCCGAGTTCGTCATCACCCTGACCAACGAGCAGGCCAAGGTGCAGGGCGCGCGCTGCATGGATTGCGGCATCCCGTTCTGCAACACGGGCTGCCCGGTCAACAACATCATCCCGGACTGGAACGATCTGGTTTATCGCGGCAACTACCGCGAAGCGCTCGACACGCTGCATTCGACCAACAACTTCCCGGAATTCACCGGCCGCATCTGCCCGGCGCCGTGCGAGTCGGCCTGTACGCTCGGCATCAACAATGATCCGGTCGGCATCAAGTCGATCGAGCACAAGATCATCGACGAGGGCTGGGAACACGGCTGGGTGGTGCCGCAGCCGGCCACCCACCAGACCGGCAAGAAAGTGGCCGTGGTCGGTTCCGGCCCGGCCGGCCTGGCGGCGGCGCAGCAGCTGGCGCGCGCCGGCCATGACG
>DATMSN010000051.1:0-4969 GCA_035565375.1 Duganella sp.
AGGCCACTACTTTCGTAGCGCCTATTTCATTACTTCTTGTGAACATTTGATATTTTAAGTATCGCGGAACCGAAGCTCCGCGTGCACTTTCATCAAACGTCCACACTTATCGACTGTTAATTTTTAAAGAACTTTATTCGGCACTGCGTCGCTAACAAATCGTTTTGTCTGTCAGCGAAGAAGAAAGAGTATGAAGCGTTTTGCTTATTTCGTCAACCCCCTCAACCACTTCTTCTTTCGCTCGTTTCACTTCACATTAGATGTGTTGTTCTGCGAGGGGGCGAACTATAGCAAAGGCAGGATTGAACTGACAAGCTTTATTTTTCACGTTGCGTCATCACGGGATGAATATCGGGGAAGTTAAAAAAGAGTAACCTTGTCTTACTATAAATCCTGTGAGATGCCCATGAATCTCCGCGTTGCAATACTCGCCTTGGTCGAGAAGCACAACCTGTCAGCAGATGCCGGCCGCCGACTCAAACAACTTGCCACACTGGACGCACCGCCTCCGTCGCTGCTGCTCCGCCTACCGTTCGGCCTGGCGGTGCTGGCGGCGGTACTGGTCGGACTTGGCCTCCTGTTTTGGGTGGCGGCCAACTGGGACGCGCTCCCGCGCTCCGCCCGCTTCATCCTGCTCCAGGCGATCGTGCTAGCCACGCTAAGCGGTGCATGGCGCCTCCCTCGCGCCCGTGTACAGCTGTCATTGTCGGGCTTTCTCGCCTGCGGCGGCCTGTTCGCCTACTTTGGCCAGACCTACCAGACCGGCGCCGATCCCTGGCAACTGTTTGCGCTATGGGCGACGCTCACATTGCCGCTCTGCCTGGGCGTGCGGCACGATGTGCTGTGGGTGCCATGGACGATCGTTGCGTTGACTGCGGCACAGCTATTTTCGCAGGTACGCACCAACGGCTGGTGGTGGGACTCCGACATTTCCCTGCAGAGCAGTCTGGGCTCTTGGGTGCCAGCCCTGGTGTTGGCGTTCCTGTTCAAGTTCGCGCCGCGCGCCTGGGACGGCGTCGGGACCGGCGCCGGCCGGTGGCCGATGCGCTTGAGTATGATTTACGCGATCATCGGCCTGGCGACGATGTCCGTGCGCAGCCTGTTCTCCACCACAGACAATGGCTTCTACCCGATCTCGCTGCTGATTGTGCTCGCCCTGGGCTTTGCCTTCAGCCGGCGTGGCCTGTTCGATATTTTTGTTCTCAGCGCGCTCGGTCTCGGAGCCAATGTGCTGGCCGTGTGTGGCATGACACAACTTCTTCTCGGTGTACGAGGGGATGAAATCGCCGCGCTGTTGCTGATCGGCTGCGTCTCCGCCGGCATGCTGGCTGGCACCGTCAAACTGATCGTCCACCTGGCGCGCGTACAAACGGGGGAGCACATCTTATGAGCAACCGCTTGCAAGACCTGATGCACGCGGCGACCGCCCAAGGCATCCTGCCGCGCGATAGCGCCCCAAAAGAACTGGCGCGGCCCTGGCCGGTGATACTGATGACGGGGCTAGGCGCATGGCTGGCCGCCGTTCCGATGCTTGCTGTGTTGTTCCTGATATTTGGCAATGCCCTCGAGAAGGGCGTGCTTTGCTACGTATTTGGTGCAGCCTTGCTGTATGGCGCGGTTCACGTTTTACGGTCGCGGACGGTGTCGCCGTTTATCGAGCAATTGGGTTTGCCGGTGCTACTGGCAGGCGGCGCCCTGCTGGTGTTCGGGTTGTTCCGCGACCTGCCTGATATGGCAGCCGAAGCGTTGCTGCTCCTGGTCATCGTCGGTACCGCGTGGATGGTGCCGCAACACTGGCTGCGCGCACTCTTGGGCGCGCTCGCCGCCATGGTATTCATCCTGATGAGCACTAACCATCAAAGTTCGGGTGATCTCAACATGTGGGGCGGCACGCTGGTTGCGCTGATGCTGTGGCTAATCGCGGCGTACGTTGCGGACACGCATGCGCCGTCGGGCCGAAGCGCGCGCAAGATGATACTGCTCGAGACCATGTCGAACGGCTGGATCTTGCTGACCCTAACGGCACTGGCCTACGATTCCGGCGCCACCTTCCTTTCCCCCGCTGCGCTGGGACATCTGCGCGCAGCGGGCGATACGGCCGGGACGTCGTCTTCGCTGGCCAAGGTGGTGTCGAGCGCGATGGCGATCGCCGGCGCGGCGTGGCTCGGACGCTGCTGGCCAACGCTGCGCGCGCCGCGTTATGCGGCGGCGGCCGCGATCCTGGCCATCATGTCCTGGCTGATACCTGGGTTGGGCGCGGCTTTGCTCGCACTGACGGCGTGCGCCGGCAGCGGCCGCTGGCGCCTGGCAGTGGCCAGCGCGGTCGCGGCGTCATGGATTGTCGGCACCTTCTACTATCAGCTGGAGGTGCCGCTGGCCACCAAGGCGGCCATCATGGCAGCCATGGGCTTGGCCTTTGGTGTGATCGCATGGTTGGGCTGGAACGCAAGCGCAGGCGACCTCACCGACACATCGGCGTCGGCTCCCACCGGTGTCGCCAGGCCGGCGCCGCGAGCAGGCATCGCCGCATCGCTGCTGCTGACTTTGCTGGTGGCCAATGGCGCGATCTGGCAAAAAGAAGCGCTCATTCGCACGGGCCGACCGATATTTATTGAACTGGCGCCCATCGATCCTCGTTCATTGATGCAGGGCGACTACATGGCGCTCAATTTCCAGCTACCAGCACTGGACAGAAAAGATCGTCAAACCTTACGCCGCGCCAAGGTTATCGCAAAAATCGATAGCCGTGGCGTGGCGGTGATGCAGAACCTGGCCGTCGACCGGACATTGGCGCCGGATGAAATCCTGATCGAGTTGGTACGCACAGGAAGCGGCCTGCGTCCGGCCACCAATGGCTGGTATTTCAAGGAGGGTGAAGCGCTGCGCTGGTCGCGGGCGAAGTACGGCGAGTTCCGAATCGATGGACAGGGACGCGCCCTATTGGTCAATCTGCGGGGCCCGGATCTGGAGCTGCTCTAACGCGGTCCGCAATGAAAAAAGCCCCACCAGCGTTGCGCGCTCGGTGGGGCTGTTAAGTATAACTAGCTTGACGATAACCTACTTTCACACTGGTTGCAGCACTATCATCGGCGCAGAGTCGTTTCACGGTCCTGTTCGGGATGGGAAGGGGTGGGACCGACTTGCTATGGTCATCAAGCATTGACGGGTACTGGCGCCGCGTCTTTTTCCGCGTCGCCCTGAATCTTGAGGGCGTATTATAAACGCCCTGCGTCCATACAGTAAATTATTTTTACTCCTGCGACCAGACCGCCAGACTGCCAGCCGCGACGATGGTCGGTACGGAAGGCCTGCTTAGCTCCACCAAAGCATAGGCGAGCGTCCCATCGGCCCGCTTGTAACGGTAGGCAGAGAATGTGATCTTGGTATCGCTCGTATCGATCGCCTGTGTGCCGCTCAGCAAACCGCTGACCGTCGAGGCCGGCATATCCAGACTGGCGCCGCGCGACAGGTACCGGGCATTACCGTCCGCATCAAAACTCACGCTGTCGCTACTCGGCGGCGCATCGCAGTTTTCACGCCGGACGTTGAACGTCTGCCCGGCCAGCTGCGACGCGTCCACCAGATTGCGTGCACTACGGGCTACCAGCACGTCGGTCGACTGCGACGGCGAGGCGAGCTGCGGTTGACACAGCATGGTGACCACAGGAAGGATTTGATTGCCTGGAAGCGAAGCATTTGACACGATCGGGGCGACGTAGCTGAGCACTCTGACGCTCTCCTGCTTCCATAAGATCGTCTTCGGGATGCCGGCGCCGTAGCTTAATTCGCCCGACGCCGCGACATCGGTCTCCCGCGCCTTATAACCATAGCGGGCGTTATAAGCGGGAAGATTGACGCCCAAGGCTTGATGTTGAGTCTGCAAGAAGTTGAAGCCGACATAGTGGGTAATCCTGTCAATCCACTCGCCCTGCAGGTCTTGGATGAAGCGGAAAACTTCACCTTTAATCTCCTGCGGATCGGAGGTTTACGTGATCGTAGCCAGTAAATCGCGCGCCCCCTGAATGGCGTCTTTGCCGGAGTAGGCCGCGATTTCCTGTGGCGTATCGAGTTCCGACGTCAAGTAAGCAGCGGCCTCCAATTTAGCGGACAGGATAATGGCGTCACCATTGGTCGCGCCGTCAAGCAGCCACAAGATGGCTTGCGCACGTGTGATTTCGTTGCGCTCGATAAAGCCACCCCAGAAGGCACGGCCGGCGAGTTCCGCATTGCGATTAAAAAGTTGTAAATAGACCGAATTAATGAAAACCGAGGTGTTGCCCTCGTACAGATCGCGCGATTCCTCACTCTGAGCGAACGAGTCGATCAACTCGCGCACGCGCGCGTTGATCGGGTAGGCGACGATCACCTCGCCGATAGTGGTCGGCATGTCGCTGCTGCTAAAGGCTTGAGACCAAAAGGCCACTCCGTTCGGATCAGCAGGGCGGCCAACGAAGCCAAGATAAAGGCGTTGTATCAGATCGGCGTAAGCGGCAGGCGGTTGCTGCACCGCTGCGACGACGGTGGAAGCTAGCTGGTGGGCGGTTTGCGCAGCCGTTTCGCTAGAGGAGCCTCCGCATGCGATCAGGACTGAGGCAAGTGTCAGCAAGGAGGAAGCTTGCAGGACGGTTTTCATATTTATCCTCTAATTAAATAGAAGACAATAGTACTTATTTGGCAAATTTAAATCTAGAAATATTTGACGTTTTGTGGTGTGGTTTGCAATATATGTCGGCTCGATCACCCGCAACGGGGCATGATCATGTAGGGCGCAAGCAATGCGGCACAAACGAAAAAAAGCCCCGACCAGATCACTGGAAGGGGCTTTTTTAATATAACTAGCCTGACGATAACCTACTTTCACACTGGTTGCAGCACTATCATCGGCGCAGAGTTGTTTCACGGTCCTGTTCGGGATGGGAAGGGGTGGGACCAACTTGCTATGGTCATCAGGCATTGACTTGTACCGGGC
>DATMSN010000052.1:0-3178 GCA_035565375.1 Duganella sp.
CCGGCGACGCCGGCCAGGCCGCGCAGGCGGTATCGCGCGCGCTGGTGCTGGACGCCAGCCGTGGCCTGACGGTCTGGCTGCGCAGGCAGCTGATCGGCCACTACGAAATCAGCTTCACGCGCACGGTGCTGGCCGAGGGCAAGCCGCACGAGCGGCTGTCGGACCTGAACTTCTTCTGGGAGGCGCAACTGGCGGGCGGCGGCGCTTCCGACCCGTTCCGCCGCTCGGGCAAACTGGAGGAATACGACAAGGTGCCGATGTTCTACGCCGGCATTGGCGGCAATACGAACACCACGTCGCGCTTCCGCTACTACGACGGCAGCGGGGAACGCAAGCTGCTGCAGGAATACCTGGCGCCGGAGTATCTGCTCAAGTCCAATCACCCCTACCGCATCCGCATCGTGGTCGATGCCGGGGGCACGCGCTTGTATGTCGACGACCGTGAGTTCTTCTCGGCGCCCGGGCCGCTGGCGGGCGGCGGCTACTTCGGCTTCCGCACCACCCAATCGCGCCAGAAGATCGAGCGCTTCGAGGTGCGGCGCGTGGGTTGACCGCTCACAGTATCAGGACGCCTTGCAGCGACGAGATCCGGTGCGGGTCGGACCAGCTGTCCAGCAGCTTGCCGGCCGGGCCGAACTCCAGCAGTTGGCGGCCTTTTTGGCCGTTTTCGGGGCCGTGGCCCTGCCAGTTGGCGACCATGACGCGGCCGTCGTCGAGCACCTGGAACGTCGCGTAGAAAAATGGCGCGATTTCGTCGGGCACGGTGCCGGCGGCGCCGAAGGTCGATGCCAGGTTGCCGCGCCGGTCGAAGCGCGCCATGAAGGCGCCGTAGCCGGCCGACACCAGCGTGGTGCCGTCGGCCATGCGTTCGGCCTTCCACGCGTGTTCGAAGCCGGGCGCGCGCATCGCGTTCAGCGAGATCAGCGAGGTGTCGGTTTCCAGGATGTGATCGTTCATGCAGAACAGGTAGGTGCCAAGATCGGTGGTGCGCATCAGGCGCACGTAGTCGCCGTCGCGGCGGACGCCGGAGACCTGGCGGTATTCGCGGTCCAGCGTCAGCACGTTGATGCCGCCGGCGCCGTCGAGGTCCGTGCCGGTGACCAGGGTGGCGCCGTTGACCATGCGGCGGGCCGCCGTGACGTTGTTCCAGCGGTCGCAGGTGGCGAGGACTTCGCCGGAGGAGATGGAGAGTTCGAAGAAGCCGCGTTCGAAACCGATCAGGGCGCGGTTAGGGCCGATGCGCTGCATATCGCGGGCGCCGGGGAAGTCGGCCAGGCTGCGTGTCCAGCCGTAGCGCGGGTTGGCGGTATCGATCAGCGACAGCTTCTGGTGGCCCTCGTCGATGGCCAGGAATTGGTGCTTCACTCGTCTCCTTCATGGCTTTTTGGGAGATCGTACCATGACGGGAGGGGGCGTGGAAATGAGACCAAAACCTACCACGGAGACACGTAGGGCGGATTAGCCGAAGGCGTAATCCGCCAACTCACGCGACCCACACCAATCCATCGGATAGACCCCGGCAGCGACGTAACGATGAAAACTCGACCACGGCCAGTCCTGAACACGCGTCACGAGGCCGTGTTTCATCGGATTCCAATGCAGGTAGTCTAGATGATGGGCGAGATCGCGGTCATCGCGAATGGCATGCTCCCAAAATCTATCCTGCCATAGTCTCCGGCCTCGGCCGGCATAGCGCGTCATGTGCGTTTTAATCAGGCGCCAGCGGAGCGAGAAGTCGCTGTCGCCGGCCGGCAGGCGCCATAGCGCATGCAAGTGATCAGGTAGGATCACCATCCCGACAATCTCGAAGGGGTGTCGGGAGCGGACTTTTTTTATGGCGGCGCGTAGAATCAGCCTTGTCTCGGGCTCGGCAAAGTGCGGTGCGCGTCGCGCGGTGGCCAGCGTGAAGAAGTACGTACCGCCTTCAATGTAGATGCGCTTGTAGTCGGGCATGTGTCCTCCTCTTGGAGAATCATTCAGCCTAGCTCCGTGCCACAGAATGCGATTGCGTGAGCGCAAACGGACGAATGGATATCGAAATTGGTGATGCTGCGGTGTTTTGTTCGGGAATTTTTTTGCGTTTCGGCGGCTCTTGGCGGATTACGCCTTCGGCTAATCCGCCCTACGTGTTTCCCCGGTGTGGTGTTTTGTTTCCCCGGTGTGCTGTTTTTAACTTGGGTTGATACCGGCGTCTGTTCGCGGTCGAACCTTTTGCCGCCGTCTGTTCCACGCCATGACGACGCCGCCCGCCAGGCAAAGCACGCCCGCCGCCCACACGTAAGTGGCGGTCACCGATTGGGGACTCTTCTCTTTGGGCGCCAGCGGATTTATCATCGACGCCGGAAAGTGGCGCGGCGCCACCGGCACGATCTTCCAGTCGGCGCGGTTGGCCGGCGCGCGCTTCTGGTATTCGCCCAGCGATAGCACCGGGTCGTAACCATAGGCGCGGGAGGAGGGGATCTGCGGGATGCGCACGAAAACGAGCGCCTCCAGGTCTTCCGTTATCTGCGATTCGACCGCGCTGCGCGCCCCGCCTTTGCCCGCCAGCCGGTTCAGCAAGTCCTCGCCTATCGTGTTGAACGCGACGAAGGGCAGCAATTCGGTGCGCTCGGTCTGGAGGTAGTCGTAGGCGCCCTGGCCGCTGGCGAGGCTCACCTCCTTGAGCGCCATGTACGGCAGCGCCACGGCGGCCTTGAGCGGGCTTTCGCCGCCCAGGCGCGGTATCCCCCAGCCCAGGGTCCTCAGCGTTTCGACGTTGATCCCGGCGCAGTTGGTGCCCGCGTGCCGGTAGTGGAAGTCCTGGCTGTAGAAGTGGTTGAAGACGCGGCTGATCGCTTCCTGGTAGAGCGCCGGCACCCGGGTCTCCTTCATGACCGCGACCAGCATGTACGAGGGCCGGTACCACGCTTGACCGCTATTCAGATCGGCCATGTAGGCGTCCATCGGCAGCGTGGAGGCGATGATGCCTTTTTCGCTGACCGAGCCAAGGTTGTAGAAGTTATTGACCAACCAGTTGTCCCAGCCGCCTTGCCGGTCGAAGCGGCCGGTGGCGACGGCGAAGTGGCCGCCGTAGGCTTCGTCGTCGTCGCCCTGCGCGCCGTTGAGGATGAAGGCAATCGCCGGTTTGCCCGCCAGCGATGCGTCGCCGCCGTCGCGGTGCCATAGCGTGCGCGCCGCG
>DATMSN010000053.1:0-1960 GCA_035565375.1 Duganella sp.
CTGCGCAGCCAGACCGTCAGGCCACGGCTGGCGTCCAGCACCAGCGCGCGCGATACCGCCTGCGCGGCCTGGCCGGCGTCGCCGGCCTCCGCCTCCACCGCCCACGCCCGCGGATCGAAACGCTGGAAATCATCCTGGTAGACGGTCGCGCTGCTGGCGTCGAGCGCCATCATGCCGAGCGCCCCAAGCCCCCATTGCGCCATGGAGTTGGTCGAGATCCCAGGTGCCTCCTCCACCTCCGTCAACACGGCGGGCGGCTTCACACGGCGCGACACCAGATCCTTGTCGACCAGCCCCGCACGTCCCTCGTGGAACTGCGCCCACGCGCGCTTCAACATGGCGCGGTCCTGCCACTGCACCGCCGCGTAGGCCAGCAGGCGCGCATGGCCCTGCCCCAGATTGAGCTTGCCCAGATCCTGGCCCAGCTCCGCCTTCTGTTCCTTGCCGCTGGCGTTGTACAAACGGCAGTAGCGCAGCCAGGCGTCGCGGAAGGCCGGTTGCGGCACGGTGCGTATCAATTCGCTGCAAATTTCCGGCAGCCCGAACACGGCGCTGAGATGCGACACGCTGATCTTCTTCTCGCGATCGACGACGTACGCGCCGGTGCGCAAGTCCATCACGCCGCCGCCGGCGAGGAAGCCAAGCGGCTGCGCGGCGATGCTGGCCATGCTGGCCAACAGCTTGTCGCGGTAGCGCGGCTGGCCGGTGCGCTCCCACTCGGTGAACCATGCCGCCGCCACCGCGCCCCAGTCGGTGCCGAAAGCGACGCTCGCATAATTTTCCGGGTCGTGCGCCGGCGCGGCCTGGCCGATCTTGCGGCCCGGGACCACGGTCCGCAGACGCTCGACCGCGTCCACCTGCTCGGACAGCAGATCGCCGATCCGCTCGTCGGCCGTCAGGTAGTACATGAAACGGCGATTGACGGCGGTCGAGATGCGCAACTGCTTGGCGCTGTCGCCCCAATGCTGCACGCTGTGGCGCGAGCCGAGCGGCGCGAACGGACCGATATGGTGGACATCGACCTCGCCGGTGTGGCGCGTCATCGCCTCGGCCATGCGGAACACGTCCGCGCGGCCGCTATGCAGGAAGTAATGCCATAGCCAGATATCGGTGCTCAGCTCCGAGTTGTCCCACGCGTAGCCGCCGACGTCATAGCGCCAGACGTGGCGCTGCTCGTCGTAGGTGTGCATCACATCGCCGTAGTCCCAGAAACCGTACCATTTGCGGTACTCGACCTGGTTGCGGTAGAAGTCGAAACTCCACGCCAGTTGCTGTTGCAGCTTGGCCGCCTCCGGCGACGGCCGTTCCGGCGCGGGACTCCAGTATTCGCTGAACACGTTGGCCTGGTACAGGCGCGCGGAACCGGCCAGCAACTGCGGCGGCGACTGGATGCGGCGGCTGATCGCCACAAGTGCGTCGGCCGCCGGCGTGGCCGGCAGCAGCTGCCATTCCAGCTCGCTGGTGCGGGCCACCCCGTATGGAGTGCCGAATCCCGGTTCATAATCTTCGTAGGTGATGTCGAGCGCCGCGCGCTGCTTCTCGAACGTGTCCTCGCCCATGCCGTCATGGTAGAAGCGCAGGTCCATCGCCGGCGCCTTGGGCGCCCACAGCCACATGGTGACGGTGGCGAGCGGGGTTTCCGCGCCGCTGATGTCGATCTGGCCCGGATAGCTTTGCCAGAAATTGCGCACCCCGAACGCGACACCGCCGTCCGGCGTGCCGACGTAGCCGGTGCCCGTGGCGCGCGCACCGCTGGCCGCGTGTATCCAGCCCCGCCCCGCCTTGGTGCGCTTGCTGATCGAGAAGCCGTCGGGGTGCGATTGCAGCAGCGTGTAGTGGCCGAACGCCGGGATGTATGGCAATCCCTTGGAGACCGCCGCAGGCATGTCGTTGAGCGGCACCGCGCGGCCGGAGAGCTGGGCCTCGTGGACGGCCTGGCCGGCGTCGCGGCGCAAACCGG
>DATMSN010000054.1:0-6195 GCA_035565375.1 Duganella sp.
GATGCCGGGGGCGACGCCGCGCCGGTGTCGGCCGGCGTCATGCCGGCGGTGAGCCAGTTGCGCGCGGTTTTGGTTTCCACCAGCAGGTTGGCGGCGCTGGCGGCGCCCTTGATGTAGGCGGTGGTGTCCTGGAACAGGAACGGCTGGCCGTTGAACCAAGCCGGCCAGCTGAGCAGGAATGGCAGGATCAAAAACGTGATCAGTTTATAAGGGTTGAGAGTTTTCATCGTTCTGTCGTCTCAGCGCGTGGTGCTCTTTTTGTTGAAGACAAAGAAGTTTGCCATGATGAAGTTGGCCAGCAGGCCGGCGCAGCTGCCGACGGCGGTCGACAGCCAGGCGTTGCCCTGGGTGAACGGCAACGAGGTGAACGCGAGCATTGAGGCCAGCGCGTTGATGCAGGCGCCCGGCAGTTGCGACAGCGCGAACGTGAACAGCTCGCGCCAGCTGGCGCCGCCGGCCTGGTGGCGGAACGTCAGCGCCCGGTTCAGCGCCCATGACAAGGTGATGGCCAGCGCCACGCTGATCACGCGCGCCAGCGTCGGCCAGCCGGTCAGCCGGATCAGCAGCCAGAAACAGGAGGCGTCGAACAGAAAGACGACACCGCCGATGCAGCCGAACTGGAGGAACTTGACGAGGAAGGCGGTGTCGAGGCGCATCGGCTTATTTCGGTCGGGTGTGGTAGCGCGGGGTCGCCAGGAAGGACAACTGCTTGATCTCGCGCCGGCCCTGGGTGACCGAGGTCAGGATCAGGCCGCACACGGCGCTCAGGATGCCGAGCATGACGATGAAGGCCGACAGGATCGCCGTCGGCAGGCGCGGCACCAGGCCGGTGTGCAGGTAGTCGCTCAGCACCGGCAGGAACAGCGCCAGCGCCAGCAGCACGGCGACGACGCCGAAGCTGTTGAAGAACAGCGCCGGGCGCTCCAGCTTGATCAGCTTGAAGATCATCCACAGGATCTTGAAGCCGTCCTTGTAGGTGCTCAGTTTGCTGACCGAGCCTTCCGGGCGGGCGCCGTAGTTGGTGTCGAAGTCCTCGCTGCGCATGCGCAGTTCCAAGGTGTGGACGGTCAGCTCGGTCTCGATCTCGAAGCCTTTCGACACCACCGGGAACGACTTGACGAATTTGTGCGAGAACACCCGGTAGCCGGTCAGCATGTCGCGCGTGGCGCGGCCGAACAGCTTGGCGACGATGGTGGTGAGCATCCAGTTGCCGAACTCGTGGCCCTGGCGGTACGCCTCGATCGCGGTCGAATGGCGCACCGCGTTGATGCAATCGAGTTGCCCCTCGACCAGCCGCTGCACCATGGCCGGCGCCACCGAGGCGTCGTAGGTGTCGTCGCCGTCGACCATCACGTAGACGTCGGCGGTGATGTCGGAGAACATGCGGCGCACCACGTTGCCCTTGCCTTGCAGCGGCTCGTGCATGACGACCGCGCCGGCGGCCAGCGCGATGGCGCTGGTGTTATCTTTTGAATTATTGTCGTAGACGTAAACGGTGGCGTGCGGCAGCGCCAGTTTGAAATCGGCAACCACTTTGGCCACGGTGGTCGCTTCGTTATAGCAGGGTACTAAAATGGCTACGGAAATATCTGACAAATTTTTTTGTTCGAATGTCATTGCTGGCAATCCTTCAAAATTGAACGTGGGCAGTAAAGGCTGTGATGCGGCGGCGATGCTGCGTTGACTTTATCCTAATGCCGCTAGTATAACGCTGCGCTGCACAAAAAGGTTGTCAAAGGAAAATCAAACACCAACTTTCGCGATGAAATATGGGGCTTCAGGCCGGCCGCCAGCGACGGACAAGAAATGCCTTGGTGCACTCAATTGCCTTTTGGAAATCTTTTCGGCGTCGGCCCGCTTATCCGGACTTGCCACTGCGGCAGGTTCGGCGTTAGGGGCGGGGAAGCTCGCGTCCCGCGGCGTCAGCCAAGCTGGAAGGAAGTGGTCGTTGTCGGTGTGAAGCGGCAGGCCGATTTGCCAATTGCGGATCATACACTGCCCGGGGGCGCATGGGCGCCGCCGTGGGCCGCGTGCGCGAGCCGATGGCCCGACCGGAATCGAACCGTGGGTCGGAGGCCTTGGCGTATCCGCAGGGATCGTTTCAAGATAGACGACGCCTGAGGTCGTCCAGCAACCATCGCCCGGCAGGCCCGAGTGTGCGGCTACGCTGATGCGCCACATATATCGTCAGCCCCTCGTGGGGCGTTGGATCGTGCTCGATGTGAAGCGTAACCAGGCTCCCGGTCGCAACCAATCGAGACACCAGATGGTCGGGCATGCGGCACCACCCGAAACCGCCGAGCAGGAAGTCCAGGCGCCGGCCGAGATCCACGAAGCGCCAAAGTTTTATGCTCGCAAGCCCAAAGTTTTCGCTGCCGGGATTGACAGGGTCTGACAGCACAAGCTGGACATAAGGCTCCAGGTCGGTCCGCGTCGCCGGACGTCCTAGCGAGGCGAGAGGATGCCCCGACGCGACCACGGCCTGCATGCCGACACGCAGCAGCGGATAGGCGGCTATGTCGTCTGGAATGGAAGGAAGCAGTAAGCAGATCCCGATGGCGGCCGGGTCACTTCGCAAGCGTCTCAATGAACCGCCCAGACCTTCTGTCGAGAAGCTGACTGGCAGATTTGGAAAAGTCCGGCTTAGGGCGGACAGGCTTTCAATTAATGGCTCGGTAGGCACCAGAGGATCGATCGCAATGACAAGCTCCGGCTCCAACCCCGAGCGCGCACCCATTGCCACCCCCTCGAATCGGGCAGCGCTCGCCAAGACCAATCGCGCCTGCTCGACGAGAACCCGACCAGTCTCGGTCAAGCTCGGACGGTGGCCAATGCGATCAAACAGCAACACGCCTTGCACATCCTCAAGCGTCCCAATGGTCTGGCTGATGGCGGATTGCACGCGACCAAGTTTTCGACCGGCGGCAGAAAAGCTCCCCGTATCAGCGATCGTCACCAGAACACGTAACTGATCGAGCGTCAGACTTCCAATCAAAATATTTTCTCCATTGGCCTACCATCACAATTACCGATGGATTTGATCATATTTTAATCTCTATCGGAAATGAATTCACGGGGATATATTACAGACACACACAACCAGCCTGATCGACGAGCTTGCGCCAGGCGTTTCCTTCGGCGCTATTTTTAAGGATTATTGTTATGAATAAACTTTTGGTTATCGAGACCAGCCCTCGTGGCAAACACTCAGTGTCGCGCAACATGACACGTCGTTTCGTGCGGGACTGGCTTGCCGCCCACCCAGGTGGCGAAGTGATCGAACGCGATCTCATGGATGCCGGACTTCAGTTTGTCAGCGCTCCCTGGCTGCAGGCGTACTTCACCCCTGCGGAACAGCATTCTCCCGAGATGGCAAAAGAGTTGCAGCTCTCGAACGAACTCGTTTCGGAATTGCTTGCCGTCGATCACATTGTCATTGCAACGCCGGTCTACAACTACAATGTGCCGGCAGTGCTCAAGGCATGGATCGACCATGTCGTCCGCAAGGGATTAACGCTGGGCTTCGATGGACGCGGCCTGGTAACTGGCAAGAAGGCAACCGTATTGATCGCATCGGGTGGCATCTATACCGAGGGATCGCCGATCCAGGATCGTGACATCGCAACCCAATATCTGCGCCTCGTGCTTGGCGTGATCGGCATCAGCGACGTTACATTCGTTGCGGGCGGTGGGGCCAAAGCGGTTGATTTAGGCGAAGAAACTATGGAACGCTTCGTGGAAAAGCTCGGCGCGGATATCGAGCGGGCTGCGAGCGTTTGATGATCGACGAAGTAGCCAGCCAAGGTTGGAGCATCGGTCATTGCCAGCAGACGAGCGTACCTGGTGTTCCGGCTCTGATCGCCGGCAAAGAGCGACTCTTGGTCCCCCCGACTGGAATCGAACCAGTATCCCACGCTTAGGAGGCATGTGCACTATCCATTGTGCTACGGGGAGGACGCTAGGAGCGAGCGCATTATAGCCCAAGCCGCGCCGCCCGTGCGGACCATGCCGGGCGGGAGCGAGCAGAATACCCTTGGCAAACAGTAAACGCCACGCTACAGTGCCGGGGTTGGCCGAGTCGGCCCCAGCTCCCCACGCCATCATGGACCAATCAGACATTATTTCGATCTCCCAGTTTCCGGTAGAGAGCACCACGCAACATCAGCTCGCGCGCCGTTTGTTGCACGCCGTCGATGCTAAAGAACAAGTGATGCTGTTTTTTGCCAACACCAACCTGGTCGTCAAGGGCCGCTTCCTGCTGGCGCATACGGGCGACCCGTCGCTGCTGCTGGTAAACGATGGCGTGGGGCTGGATATCGCCGCGAAATTACTGCATGGCAGGAAGTTCAGGGAGAATTTGAATGGCACCGACTTCACGCCGTTCCTGTTCCGGCAGAGTCCGTCGCCGTTGAAGGTGTTCATGATCGGCGGCAAGCCGGAGGTGCTGGCGCGCGCGGCCGAGCATGTGCGCACGGTGCTGGGCCAGCAGGTGGTCGGGGTGTGCGACGGCTATGACGGCATGCGCCAGGGCGGCCTGGTCGAGCGCATCAACGCCAGCGGCGCGCAAGTGGTGCTGGTGGCGATGGGCAATCCGATCCAGGAGCGCTGGATCGTCGAGCACCGCGCCGCGCTGCGGGCGAACATCTTCATGGGGGTTGGCGCGCTGTTCGATTTCTGGGCGGGCGACAAGCCGCGTGCGCCGCGCCTGTTCCAGCGCCTGCGCCTGGAGTGGCTGTACCGCCTGGGCCTGGAGCCGCGCCGCCTGCTGCGCCGATACACCTGGGACATTCTGGTGTTTTTGCGGTTGTGCTTCAAATACCGCTAGGGGCGCCGCGCGCTTACGCGGAAGCGGGCGCGACACCCCAGCGCGTCTGATGATACACATACTTGGCGCAGCGGGTCAGCGGTTTCTCGAGCGCGAAATGGCACAGCAGTCCCGCCACTACGCACGCGATTATCGCGGCGAGCGCGCCGCCTTCGACGGCGACGGACGGGTAACCGAGCCGGCTCAATTTGCCCATCGCCCTGGGCGCCACCGTGTACAGCACGGGAATGTGCACCAGGTAGATCGAATAGGACGCATCGCCCAACACGATGATGGCGCGTGGCCAGCGAATCTTGCTTTCCGATAGCAGAACAAAGGCGAACAGCAGCGCGGCCGGCACGCCGCGCGTGAGCAGCCTGAAACCTTCGTCCACCGGCACCGGGGCGAATATCGCCAGCACGGCAAGCCCGGCCGCCAGGCAGGCATAGGCATGCTTCGCAACCAGCATGCTTTTCATATAGGCGCTCGCGATCGCGGCGCCCAGCAAAAACTCCAGGATGACGCTATTGAACAGGAAGGCGCGCAGCACCGAGCCATCGGGCAATAGGGCGCCGATGGCGTAACCGCCTCCGACCAGGACGGTCGCGATCGCCAGAATGCG
The DNA here is from genome assembly GCA_035565375.1 of Duganella sp. Classification (GTDB taxonomy): domain Bacteria; phylum Pseudomonadota; class Gammaproteobacteria; order Burkholderiales; family Burkholderiaceae_D; genus Rugamonas. Next base: position 5,427 of record DATMSN010000054.1, read on the forward strand.
GTCTCTTTTCATCAGGATCGATGCGGCGAACACCAGGTAAAAGAACACCTCGTAGTTGAGCGTCCAGCCGACTCCGAGAATGGGCTGCAGGATGCCGCTCTCGTTGAAGGAGGGGATGAAAAACAATGACAGCAGCCGCATCGGGGCGAGGTCGAAGCCGGAGCCGCCGGCGCTGGCGTTATGGTAGGCCTGGCCCAGCAGGTAGATGGTCACCACGGCGTACAACGGCCATACCCGGATGAGCCGGTTGGCCAGGAAATCGCCCGTCGATTTTGTACCCTGTTCGTATGGCCGCGAGATGTACATCATCAGAAAGCCACTCAGCACGAAGAACAGGTCGACGCCCATCGCGCCGAGGTCGACCAGGATGGGGTTCGACAGCAGCGGCGAGGGCGGCAGATGAAGCTCGGCCGGCCTGTTGATCGTGACCGCCCTCAGCACATGGTGGAAGACGACGGCCAGCGCGGCCAATCCGCGTAACGCCTGCAGCGAAGAGATGCTTTGTTTAGACATGATGGATTGGCTGTTGGACGGCGCGACCGTGGTCCGGCCGGCGTCACTGCAGTTTGTCGAAATGACACTGAATATTTCTATATTACATTGAATATGTCATATTTGCAACTGCCGCGATGGCGCTCGCGTGCCACGGCGCAACGCAACGCGCCTTCGGACGCGTCGCGCTGCCCGATCACGGGGCGTTTTCTTTGGAGGGGTTCGATACTGAAATGACGGCGCACGACGCCGTCGCCGCCGGCATGGGCGAGGCGCC
>DATMSN010000055.1:0-3165 GCA_035565375.1 Duganella sp.
GGCGACGCCGCCGCCGCGCCGGCGGCGGTCCCCGCCTTCAACCTCGACGCCGACGTCAACCGGGTCCTCAAGACCTTCGACGTGCCGGGCATCGCCATCGCCATCGTCAAGGACGGCAAGGTGGTCGCGGCCAAGGGCTACGGCGTGCGCAAGCTGGGCGAGGCCGCGCCGGTGGACGGCAAAACCCTGTTCGAGGTGGCCTCCAACTCCAAGGCCTTCACCGCCGCCGCGCTGGCGATGCTGGTCGACGAGGGCAAGCTGGCCTGGGACGATCCGGTCACCAGGCACCTGCCGGGCTTCCAGATGTACGACGCCTACGTCACCGGCGCGATGACGGTGCGCGACCTGCTCACGCACCGCAGCGGCCTGGGACTGGGCGCCGGCGACCTGCTGTGGTGGCCGAGCACCACGTTCAGCACCGACGAGATCATCTCCCGGCTGCGCTACGTGAAGCCGGCCACCAGCTTCCGCAACAACTACGCCTACGACAATCTGCTCTACATCGTGGCCGGCAAGATCATCGCCGAGAAGGACGGCAAGCCGTGGGGCGACGCCATCCGCGACCGCATCCTGGCGCCGCTGGGGATGACCGGCACCACCACCAGCGTGGCGGCGATGCTGGCCAGCGCCGACCACGCGGCGCCGCACAGCAGGATCAACGACAAGGCGGTGGTGGTCAAGCCGGTCCCCGTGCCGAACGCGGTCGGCGCGGTGGGCATCAACACCAGCGCGGAGGACGTCGCGCGCTGGATGACGTTACTGCTCAATGATGGAAAGACGGCGGACGGCAAGCAGCTGATCGGCGCCAAGCAGCTGGCCGAGATGTGGACGCAGCAAACGCCGATGCGCATCCGCGAACCGAAACCGGCGCTGGCGGCGACCAAGCCCCAATTTTCCGCCTATGGGCTGGGCTTCAGCCTGCGCGACTACAAGGGCCGCAAGATCGCCATGCACGGCGGCGCGCTGGTGGGCTTTTATTCGACGGTGCTGATGGTGCCCGAGGAAAAACTGGGCATCGCCATCCTCACCAACGCCGAAAACGGCCCGGCGATGGCGGCGCTGTACTGGCGCATCCTCGACCAATACCTGAAGGTGCCGGCCAGCGATTGGATCGCGCTGTACGCCGCGCAGGAGGCGGCGGCCCACAAGGAGGAGCTGGAACGGCAGGGCAAGGAACGCACGGCGCGCGCCGCCAGGTCGTCGCCGTCGCTGCCGCTGGCGTCCTACGACGGCGACTACGAGGATCCGTGGTACGGCAAGGTGACGATAGTCGCCGAGGGCGGCAAACGCATCATGCGCTTCGCCCGCACGCCGGAGCTGACGGGGGAACTGGAGCACTTCCAGCACGACACCTTCATCGTCCGCTGGAAGGAGCGCAGCTTCAACGCCGACGCCTACGTCACGTTCGCGCTCAACCCGGACGGCAGCATCGAGCGCATGAAGATGGCGCCGATTTCGGCCGAGACGGACTTCAGCTACGACTTCCGCGACCTGAACTTCACGCCGGCGCCGACGAAGTAGGGGCTAAATCGCCGCCTGAGTCCGGCTAGTGATATGATATCGCCCTCGCATTGCACCGGGTCCCGCAAAGGCACTTTGGCAAGCTGGAATGATCATTAATCGAGGGATGAAGAAGATGTCTATGCAACGAGTTATGCTGCGTGCCAAGCTGCACCGGGTTACGGTCACGCAGGCGGATCTGAACTACGAGGGTTCCTGCGGTATCGATATGGATCTGCTGGAGGCGGCCGATATTCTGCCGAACGAGCATATCGACCTGTATAACGTGAACAACGGCGAGCGTTTCGCGACCTACGCGATTCCCGGCCTGCGCGGCACCGGCGAGATTTCGTTGAACGGCGCGGCGGCCCGCAAGGCGCACCTGGGCGACCTGCTGATCATCTGCACCTACGCGCCGATGACGGAGGAGCAGATCGCCGGCTACACGCCGAAGATCGTGTTCGTCGATGGTCAGAACAAAATCACCGGCATGAAAAAATAAGACCGCATGGCGGTCTCGGAAAAGCGCCCCGCGGGGCGCTTTTTTTTTCGTCTGCCCGAAGGCGGCGAGTTACTTCGCTTCGGGCTTGCCGATGAAGCGGTAGATGGCGGCGCCCAGCAGCGCGCCGGCGATCGGCGCGACCCAGAACACCCACAGCTGCGCGGTGGCCCAGTCGCCGACATACAGCGCCACGCCGGTGCTGCGCGCCGGATTGACGGAGGTGTTGGTGACCGGGATGCTGATCAAGTGGATCAGCGTCAGCCCCAGGCCGATCGGCAGCGGCGCGAAACCCTTGGGCGCGCGCTCGTCGGTCGCGCCCAGGATGATCAGCAAGAACATCATCGTCATCACGACCTCGGTCACCAGCGCGGCCGTCAGCGAGTAGCCGCCCGGCGAGTGCGCGCCGTAGCCGTTGGAGGCGAAGCCGCCGGCCACGTCGAAGCCGGCCTTGCCGGAGGCGATCACGTACAGCACGCCGCCGGCGACGATCGCACCAAGCACCTGCGCCACGATATATGGCAGCAGCTTGTTGGCCGGGAAGCGGCCACCGGCCCACAGGCCGATCGACACCGCCGGATTGAGGTGGCAGCCGGAGATGTGGCCGATGGCGTACGCCATCGTCAACACCGTCAGGCCGAAGGCCAGCGACACGCCCAGCAGGCCGATGCCGACACCGGGAAAGGCCGCCGCCAGCACCGCGCTGCCGCAGCCGCCAAGCACGAGCCAAAACGTTCCAAAAAATTCCGCGCCATATTGTTTCATTTTTCTTCCTTTGATTGAGTGGGGTGCGACGCTGTCATACCAGCTATGCAACGTTGTCAATTTACATTGAAAGCAGAAAATTGTCGAGATCGACGGTCCGCCGCGGTCCGCGCGATAGTACCGTTTTGCTAGTCTCCACAAGGCGCCGTTCGTGGTTGCGCGGGTGCAACAGGATAGAGCGCCGGGTTTGATCCATTTCAACTTTATGAGAACAAACGCTGTTCAAGTGCGATAGAGTTGGACCTCGGGCGCACCCATCGGAGCGTCTTCGAGAGCTCAGCGGGGTGGCGTTTGGTGAAGACAGATTCGTTTGTATTGGACAGGGGCGTGGTGGTGCCGTTTGCGCTCGCCGGCGCGGGCGCCGTGGGGACGATCGCCGCCGGCTGGGGCGCGTGGGGCTG
>DATMSN010000056.1:0-1821 GCA_035565375.1 Duganella sp.
GCCGGGGACGGTGCCGGCGGCGTACGAGGCGGGATCGCCGGGCGAGCTGCGATAGGTCTCGCGCATGTACTCGGCGCCCAGCGCCAGGTTGACCGGCGCGCCGAGGCCCAGGTCGAGTTCGCGCGTGACGTCGGCGTTGACGGCGTTTTGCTTGAAGTCGAAAGTGGCCAGGTGGAAGCTGGTCGGGCTGGCGCCGCCCAGCGAGGCGTTGACCGAATTGGACAGGTCGTAGTCGAACTTGTTGCCGCCGTGGCGGGCGCTCAGGTCCCAGTTCCAGGCGCCGCCGGCCAGGCGCAGGCCGGCGACGACGCTGGTGTCGGTCATGTCGCCTCGGGTGCTGGGCCGGTAGCCGTTGGGGTAGATGGCCGCCACGTTGGACGGGTCGCCCGGGTAGCGGAAGTAGGCGCTGCCGTCGGACTTGCGCTGGTTGACGGTGGCGAAGGAGTAGGCGTCCACGCCGGTGCCCAAGGGCACCAGCGCGTTGTAGAACAGGTAGTGGTTCTTTTGTTGCGAGTCGCCGGATTTGAACACCACCTAGCCGTCGAGCGCCAGGTCTTGCGGCGTCGAATTCCACGAGGTCCAGCCGGCGTCGCTGGCGCCGGCGCGGTTGGTCGGGTTGCGGTCGCGCGTTTCGGCGCCGAAGCGCACGAAGCCGGCGTCGCCGACCGGCACGCCGTAGTCGGCGCTGACGATGGTGGTCTGGCCGTCGGTCTTGGTGTCGTTGGTGGGCTTGAAGTCGGTGTGGTTGGCGCCGTAGCTGACCGAGGCCGAGCCGCCGGTGCGCGCCTTCTTCAGCACGATGTTGATGACGCCGGCCACGGCGTCGCTGCCGTATTGGGCGCCGGCGCCGTCGCGCAGGATTTCGATGTGGTCGATGGCGCCGGGCGGAATGGCGTTGACGTCGACCGGCACGGTGCCGGCGAAGCTGCTTTCCGTGTCGAGCACGGCGCTGGCGTGGCGGCGTTTGCCGTTGATCAGCACCAGCACCTGGTCGGGCGCGAGGCCGCTAACAACAACCGATTGCAAATATGCTTATGTTGAAACCCGCACGGCCAACCAGGGTCGTACCCCTCGGGGTGCGACCCTTAAGCGGTGATGCATGCGCATCGCCAAAAGCGGGCGGGGTCGGGTTTAATCGGGGAAGCGCTCGTTGATGGCGACGGCCTGGTCGATGTTTTGCACCAGCAGGTCGACATACACCGGGTCGAGGTGCTGGCCGGCCACTTCGCGCAGGTGCGCGACCACCTTGTCGATCGGCCAGGCGTCCTTGTAGCAGCGCTTGTGCATCAGCGCGTCGAACACGTCGGCGACGGCGACGATGCGCGCGTACAGGTGGATGTCGTGGCCTTTGAGCCCCTGCGGATAGCCGCTGCCATCGAACTTCTCGTGGTGCTGGTGGGCGATGACGGCCGCCGCCTTGAGGATGGGCCGCTGCGAGCCGTCCAGGATCGACAGCCCGACCGCCGGGTGCTGCTTCATGATCTCCCATTCGGCCGCGTCGAGCTTGCCCGGCTTGAGCAGCACCGCGTCCGGCGTGGCGATCTTGCCGATGTCGTGCATCGGCGCGGCGTGGCGCAGCACGGCCGTTTCGTCGTCCGCCATGCCGGACGCCTGGGCCAGCAGGTAACACACCTCGGACATGCGGCGCACGTGGTTGCCCGCCTCGTTCGAGCGCGATTCGACCACGTCGCCGAGGCGCAGGATCAGCTCGGCCTGGGTGTCGGTGATCTCCTGGGTCAGCAGGATGTTGTCGAAGGCGATGGCGACGCCGGAGCAGAACACTTCCAGCAGCTTGGTGTCGATCTCGGAGATTTCCTCCAC
>DATMSN010000057.1:0-1858 GCA_035565375.1 Duganella sp.
ATCGCCGGCGGCTGGCTGGGCTTGCGCAACGTGTTGCGGCAGCCGCCGCTGCAGACGCTGCGCGAGGCGTAGCGGGGCCGGTGGACGCGGCTACCGCGCACCACCGTTCCACGGAACACGGGCGGTTTTCCACCTGATTCACGCGGCGACGCCTTCCAGCGCCGCGTGTTCCTTCAGAAATTGCGCAAACGCGTACGGCTGCTTGTCGAAATAATGCGCCGGCAGGTCGAACAGCGCCCAGTAATACGTCTCGCGCCCCTGGCACACCTGCGGCGCCGCGCAGTACCGGTGCCAGCTATCGCCCACCTGGCGCGAATACATGCCGTCGCCGTCGGCGTCCGAGAAGAACGGCAGCACCCGCCGCGCCAGCAGCGCGTCCAGCAGCGACGGCGGCGCGTCGCTGTCGCGGGCGATCTCGTATTGCGCGTACATGCCTTGCTCGGTTTCGATCATCATCAGCTTGGCCTTGCCCTGCTTGTCGAGGAACAGGATGCCGGTCGGGTTCGGAAAGATGTAGTGCTCGACGAAGCCCATCGACGCCATCGTATGCTGCACCAGGCTCGCCAGCACCGGATCGCCGAGGAAATGGTAGTTGTGCAGCAGCACCAGCTCGCGCAGCGTTTCGGACTTGTCGTCGAAGTAGCTGCGCTGCAGCGCGGCGATCTCCACCTCCAGGATGTCGAGCGCGTGGTCGTCGCTCTTCTTGATGTAGCGGTCGATCAGGCCGCGGTTGAAGGCGCTGACGGCGATCTTTTCATCGGCCGTGCCGGTGAATAAGATCTTTTTGCACGGCAGGTGGCTGACCGCCTCGCAAAACTCCAGCCCGTTCATCTGCGGCATCGAATAGTCGATCACCAGCACCGACGGCGTGGCGAAGCGCCGGCGCTGCTCGCCGATGCGGTAGATGCGCTCCAGGTCGAGCGCGATGTTGCACTGGTCGCCCGTCAGGTTTTGCATGTCGAAGTTCACCTGCAGCAGCACGCCGTCGTCGGCTTCGCTTTGGCGCAGCCATTGCAGCGCGGTCGAGGTGTCGTGGAAGGTTTTACTGGCCAGCATGGGATCGAGCTGGAACGACAGGCTCTTGAGGAACGAGTCGCTGTCGTCGACCAGCACGGTCAGCGTGGGATGGGAATAGACGGGCAAATGCATGGATATCACCTTGATGTGGGCGGCTGCTGGGGGAACTCCAGCACGAAGATGGCGTACGCGCTCTCGCGCGACACGCAGCGGATGGTGGCGTTCCACGCTTCCATGATTTCCTGGCACAGCGCGAGGCCTATCCCCGCGCCGTTATGCGGCGGGTAGGAGTAGAAGCGACGGAAAATCAATGCCATCTGCGGCGCCGGGATGCCGCAGCCGGTGTCGATGAACAGCAGGCGCGGCGGCTGGTGGGCGCCGTCGACGACGATGCGCACCCGGCCCTTGCCGGCGCGCTGCACCGCCTTGAGCGCGTTGCGCAGCAGATTGAGCAAGACCACCACCGACAGTTCGGCCTGGCCGGCGAAGCGGAAGTTGCGGCGCACCTCCAGGGACACCGTCTTTTGCTGGCTGGTGCTGGAGAACGGATAGCGCTTCAGAACGGCCTCGACCACCGTCTCCATCGATACCGTCTCGACCGGCCGCAGGTTTTGCCGCACCGCCGTCGCGCTGAGCAGGAACAGGTCGATCATGTGGTTCATGTGCCGCACCTCGAACTGGATGCGGGCCAGCGCGTCGATCGTGCCGAGGCGGTCGTCCGCGCCGCGGCCGTTGATGTCGGAGAACAAGCGCAGCAGGCCGCGCACATTGGCGTCGACGCTGGTCAGCGGCGTGCGCAGCTCGTGCGCGACGGTGGCCAGGCCGGCGCCCAGCCCGGCCA
>DATMSN010000058.1:0-2160 GCA_035565375.1 Duganella sp.
CGTCATCGCCGCTCCGTTCACCGCCGCCGTCGGCGCGCCGTCGCACTACGCCCGTCCGCTGCAACGCGCCCAATCGGAGCGCCCGCAACTGCATATCAGCGGCTTCGATCCGCGCGCCGCCGGCGGCCGTCAAACGCTGAAGATGGAACTGCGCGGCATGCCCGACGCTTGCGCCCCGCAACTGACGCTGCAACTGCAATCGGACCTGATCCCCAACGGCGCGGCGCGCCAGCAGTTCGTGCGCGCCACCAATGGCGAATGGCGCCCGGTGTTCGTCGAGTTTTCGTCGCGCGGCAAGGAGCACGGCCAATACCAGATCAGCATCGAGCTGCTCAGCGAGCATGCAGGCATGGCGGCCCGCAAATGGGTGTGCACCTTCGTCATCCTCGTCCCGCGCCTGGACGCGACGCTGACCGAGATCCACCGCATCTTCCTGAGCACCCACAAGAACGTGCGCGTGATGGCGGACGACGCCTCCATCGCCCGCGTCAGCGCGCAAGGCGGCGACAGTCTCGACATCGACGTCACCGCCCGCAACGCCGGCATCGCGCACCTGGACTTGAACGCGCCGGCCGGCAAAGTGGATCTGGGATTCTCGACCATCGCCTGGGACGAGGACCTGATCGAGATCGACATCCCCGTCACCAGCGCCGTCCATCCGCACGCCAGCCGCGCCGCCAGCATGGTCAACGCGGCGCCCGAAAGCGGCGCGCAGCGCCAGATCCGCCTGTTCGCGATGGAAGAATGCGTGCTGGGACGCTTTGAGCTGGTCGATCCCGAATCCGACATCATGCTGACCCACTACGCGGCCGACGGCCAGGACACCAACGGCTTGACGCGCCGCCTGTCCGGCCGCCACGCGGTGATACGCCGCTGCGGCCAAGGCTTCGAGATCGAGGACGTGTCGCGCTACGGCATCCTGCTCGACGGCGTCTGGCCGGGCAAGCACAAGCCGGCCACGCTGCGCCTGGGCATGCGCATTGAGCTGAGCGCCAGCATCAAGGGCATCGTCGTGCTGTCGGTGTCGGCCATCATGCCGCACGGCGTGATCCTGCACCGCATCGACCAGGGCGCGAACGCCGAATGCTTCTATGTGCTGATGCCGGAGACGCATCCCGGCTACCCGGTCAAGTCGTTCGCCGCCGCGCCGCACGCGGCCGCGCTGCCGTTGCTGCTGCATCGCGATGGCGGCTTCTGGCACCTCGACCAGTTGACCGGCAAGGAGACCGCGCTGGCGCCGGGCGTGTCGCTTGAAAAGCTTAGCCGCATTCCACGCCACAGCCGCTTCGCCAGCGATCCTTATCCGGAGCATTGGATCATCCGAACCGGCGGCACCGACATGTACAGCACCGTCGCCGCCGGCGACATGCATACCGCCTAGCGTATTTTCAGCTCCGCCTTCAGCTGATCCAGCAGCACCGCGACCTTGGGCGACATCGGGCGCAGCAGCGGCCATACGATGTGCAGCGGCAGCCCGTCGATCGCCCGCTCCGCCATCACCTCCACCACCGCGCCGGACGCCAGATGGTCCCGCACCAGCCACGTCGCCAGCTGCGCCACGCCCATATCGGCCAGCACCGCCGTCATTTGCGCCTCGCCGTCGCCAGCCATGATCCGGTGCGCCATCGTGCGGCGCTCGGTCCGCCCGCCGGCGGACGAGAACAGCCACGGACTGGCGGTGCCGTCCGCGCGACCGTAGACGACGCAATCGTGCGATGCCAGGTCGGCGATGGCGTGCGGCGTGCCGCGCCGCGCCAGATAGGCGGGCGTGGCGCAGAAAATCAGGCGTTCATCCCCCAGATGGACGTGTCCCAGCGACGCCGGCCAGTGCGCCGGACCGCCGATGCGCACCGCCAGATCCAGCCCCTCTTCCTGGACGTCGACAAAACGGTCGGTGAAGGTGACCTGCGGCCGCAGATTCGGATACTGCCCGCAAAAGCGCAGCAGCTCCGGCATCACACGCATGCGGCCAAAGGTGGCGGGCAAGCCGAGTACCAGGCGCCCGGCCGGCTCGGCGTCCTGCGCCAGCGCGGCCTCGGTCTCGCCGAGTTCCATCAGCACGCGCCGGCAGGTCTCGTGGTATTTGCGGCCGGCGTCGGTCAGCAGCAGGCTGCGCGTGCTGCGCTCAAACAGCCGCGCGCCGAGGCGAGCCTCCAGCCG
>DATMSN010000059.1:0-6115 GCA_035565375.1 Duganella sp.
CGGCCACCACCACGGGCGCCCCCTCGGCCACGGCCCGCTTGGCGCGCGCGATCATTTCCTCGCCGCTCTTGGCCAGCGTGATATCGGCTGCGACGCCTTGCGCGCGGAATTTTTCCGCCAGCGCTGCGGACCAGCCGCCGCAGTAACCCTGCCCGGCGCCGGCGTTGACGATGACTACGATACTGTTCAGCGCGTTCCCCTTGATTCGTTGGATAAGCTCTTGGCCTCGCGCCGGCGGCGCAGCGTGGAGATGGCGGTGATGCAGATCGTCAGCCACGCCGCGCTGCCCGCCATGCCCGCGAGCACATCGCTCAGATAGTGCGCGCCCAGATAGACGCGACTGAAGGCCACCAACAGTACCATTAATGTACAGGCCGCCGCTGTGCCCAAACGCACACTCCAGCCGCGCCGCGCGATCATCACGTAGCTCGCCAACAGGCCGTAGAACAGGGTCGCCGCCGAGGCGTGCCCGCTGGGGAAGCTGTACGTCATCAAGGTAACCAGCGGTTGCTCGAACACGGGCCGGCTGCGCTGGAACACATACTTGAGCAGCACGTTCAACAGCATGCCGCCGGGCACGCCCAGCAGCAACGCCCACAGCCAGTAAATCTGCCCCCGCCGCCACAAATAACAGCCCAGCGCCGCCACCATCAGCATCACGCCGACCATCATGTGCACGGTCGACACCGCCATCATGAAGCTGGTCATCGGCTCGAAATGGTTGGCGTTGAACCAGTTGGCGATGCGCAGGTCGAGCACGGTGATCGCCTCCCGCCCCATCACGCCGGATGCCAGGTGGCCGAAAATCGAGACGGACAGCACCATCAACAGCACGCCGATGGTCAGGTGCAGGCCGAATTCGCCGCCTGGCGACAGTCTTGCCTCGATGAAACGCATGGATTTGCTGAAAATTTGGTGCTCCCGCATGGATGACCGTTGGAAGTTGACGTGGAAACCACGAAACAACGAATTTACTGTTTATTTACACAGTACCTGTTTATTCATACAGTAGTTATGCTATTCTGAACTCCTCGTTAAACGCTTCTCCCAAAAGGAAATGTCATGACAACAGTAAATAACAGCTTCAGCTCCCGCTTCGGCCTGGAATATATGCCTACTTCCTTCCTGGTCCGCATGGGCAAACGCGAATTGCTGGTGTGCCGTGATTTCCGCAAGCGCTACTACGCGGTCAACCCGGTCATCGAATGCGACACCGGCGTGCAAGCCGGCCACCTGGAGGTATTGCTGTGCCGCCGCTGGCTGCTGATCCTGTCGAAGGCGCACTAATGGTTGCCGGTGCCAGTTGCCCGATCCAGTCGCAAGACAGGCCGGCCGATGCCGCGACCTCGCTCGCGCTCCTCACCTGGATCTGGCAACTGGCGAGCCGACATCAGCCAGATGCGTCTTGCCGTGGCCCCGATACGGAACGCGATCAGCCCCGGTTCGATGCGCAGTGATGATCAACAACATTGACGCCATGAAGCTATGTTAAGGGGTTTTGCCCTTGCCGCAAGTGCGCGCGCTGTTGCTTTAACGACTTTCTAAGCTTTTTACGCGCCCCGCGACGCCTGCTCGCACTGCGCGCGCAGGAAGTCCCGCAGTTGCAGCACCGTCGGCGTGATCTGCGAGCGGTGCATGCACAGCATGTTCAGCGGCGTCGGTTCGCCTGCCACGTCCGGCATCAGGATGCGCAGGCGTCCGGCGCGCAGGTCCTCGCTGAGGTCCAGCCGCGACTTGTAGGCCACGCCCAATCCCGCCACCGCCCAGCGCCGCACCAGGTCGGCGTCGTCGGCGCTGCGGTTGCCGTTGACATGAACGGCCACCGGCTCGGCGCCGGCGCCCGGATAAAAACACCAGCGGTCGTGCACCACGTCCTCCAGCACGAAGCGCAGGCAGTTGTGGCGTGTCAGCTCCTTCAACTCGGCCAGCCCGCCGTGCTGTTCAATGTAAGCGGGCGAGGCGACCAGCACGCGGCGGTTGTCCGGCGCCAGCGGCAACGCGATCAGGCTGGAATCCTCCTGCCGGCCGTAGCGGATGGCGATATCGACCGGCTGCCGGTACATGTCCGCCACCCGGTCGCTGATGCTGAGCTGGAAGCCGACCTTCGGATACCGCGTCTGGAACTGGTCCAGCCAGCCAACCAGCATATTGCGCCCCAGATCCGACGGCATCGAGATCTTCAACGTCCCGCCCAGGCTTTCCTGGCCCTGGATCAGCGCGTCGTGACCATCCTTCAACAAACGCAGCGCCTCGCGCGCATGCCGCAGATAATGCTCGCCCTCCTCCGTCAGCCGCAGCGAGCGCGTGGTGCGGGCGAACAGCCGCAGGCCCAACTCCCGCTCCAGCCGCTTGACGCCGGCGCTGGCCAGCGCGGGGGAAATCTCCAGCTCGCGCGCGGCGGCCGACAGGCTGCCACGGTCGGCGGTGCGGACAAAAACAGCCAAATCATCAAGTCGCAGCATTTTCTTCGTTTTTTTGAAAGTGTTTCGGTGACGCGCCTCTTTTTCCGCGCCACGAAATAAATGATGATACTCCCATCCGCATCTCATTCCCGTTTACAGGAGCAGTTCATGAAAGCCGTCGCCTACCGCAAGTCCCTCCCCATCGACCACCCGGATTCGTTGCTCGACATCGAGCTGCCCGCGCCGCAAGCCCGGGGCCACGATCTGCTGGTCGAGGTCAAAGCCATTTCGGTCAACCCGGTCGACGTCAAGATCCGCGCCAACGTGGCGCCGGACGACGGCGACGCCAAGATCATCGGCTGGGACGCGGCCGGCGTGGTCAAGGCGGTCGGTCCGGACGTGACCCTGTTCAAGCCGGGCGACGAAGTCTGGTACGCGGGCGCGCTCAACCGGCCCGGCACCAACAGCGAGTTGCATCTGGTGGACGAGCGCATCGTCGGCCACAAGCCGAAGAACCTCGACTTCGCCAAGGCGGCGGCGTTGCCGCTGACGGCGATCACCGCCTGGGAGCTGCTGTTCGAGCGTCTGGAAGTGAGCCGCGACAAGGCGGCGCAGGGCAAATCGCTGCTGGTGATCGGCGCGGCCGGCGGCGTCGGTTCGATCCTGGTGCAGCTGGCGCGCCAGCTGACCGGCCTGACGATCATCGGCACCGCCTCGCGCCCGGACACGGCGGCATGGGTGACGGAGCTGGGCGCCCACCACGTGATCGACCACGGCAAGCCGCTGAACGAGGAAATCGCCCGCCTCGGCCTGCCGCCGGTCACCTATGTCGCCAGCCTGAACCAGACCGACCACCACTGGAACGCGATCGCCGAACTGGTCGCGCCGCAAGGCAAGGTCGCGCTGATCGACGATCCCGCCGCGATCGACGTGCGCCTGCTGAAGCGCAAGAGCGTCTCGCTGCACTGGGAATTCATGTTCACGCGCTCGATGTTCGCAACGGCCGACATCCAGAAGCAGCATCAACTGCTGAACGACGTGGCCAGCCTGGTCGACACCGGCGTGCTCAAGACGACGCTGGCCGAACGTTTCGGCACGATCAACGCCGCCAACCTGAAGCGGGCGCACGCCTTGCTCGAAAGCAATCGCGCCAAGGGCAAGATCGTGCTGGAAGGGTTTTAAGAGGCGGCGGCGGCGCGCTCGCGCTCGTACGTCTGCTGGGCCCGCAGCACCGCCAGCACGGCGCTGTCGTGCGCCACCAGCGCCTCCTGCATCGTGCTGGCCGATACGCAAGAAGTCTCCAGCACCCGCAGGAAGGTCGCCTGCCGCCGCTTGAGCCGCTGCGACTGGTAGCCCAGCTGCTCGAACATGCGGCCCACGTCGATGCAATAGCCGCGCAGTTCCCACATGGTTTTCTTGGTCACTTCAATATCGTCACGCATGCTGTGGTCGACGTCGATCAGCTCCAGCTGCGCCGGTCCTTCCTTGCCGAAGTCGCGTATCGCCGGCAGCCACTGTTCGAATTTGCCGGCGATGCGGCGTATCCGCACGATTTTTTGGTCGAGCGTGCGGCAGTAATGCCAGCACAGCCAGCAAACCGGCAGGCGCGCGACGAAGCGCGGCAAGCCGACCGTGTTCAACGTGTTCTCGAGTTTTTTAACGGCGGCGATCAGGCGCCGCGTGCTGTCGCCGATAGGCAATGGGGGCATAATGGAGCTCCTGTATTTGGTTCAGGAGCTACATTAGCCGCCGCGTCAAGCGATGCGTTTGATGCGGCGTAAAGAGTGCGCAGATTTTATTCCAACACTTTCCGCAACATGGCTTTGATACCACGCAATCCTTGGCGTATGCGGGCTTCGTTTTCGATCAAGGCGAAGCGCACATACTCGTCGCCGTAGTCGCCAAAGCCGATGCCGGGCGACACGCAGACCTTGGCCTCGGCCAGCAGCAGCTTGGAGAACTCCAGCGAGCCCAGGTGGCGGTAGGCGTCCGGGATGCGCGCCCAGATATACATCGACGCCTTCGGCTTGTCGACCGGCCAGCCGGCCTCGCACAGCCCTTTGTGCAGGACATCGCGGCGGCTCTGGTACATCGCGCAGATCTCGCTGACGCAGCTCTGGTCGCCCTCCAGCGCGGCGATCGCGGCCACCTGCACCGGCGTGAAGCTGCCGTAGTCGTGGTAGCTCTTGATGCGCGCCAGCGCCGCGACCAGCTCCTTGTTGCCGACCATGAAGCCGATGCGCCAGCCGGCCATGTTGTAGCTCTTCGACATGGTGAAAAATTCCACCGCGACGTCGCGCGCGCCCGGCACTTGCATGATCGAAGGCGCCTTCCAGCCGTCGAAGGTGATGTCGGCGTAGGCCAGGTCGTGCACCACCAGGATGTCGTGCTGCCTGGCCAGCGCCACCACCCGCTCGAAGAACTCCAGTTCCACGCACTGCGCGGTCGGGTTCGACGGGAAGCCGAGGATCATCATCTTCGGCTTGGGATAGCTCTCGCGCACCGCCCGCTCCAGCTCGTCGAAGAAATCGACACCGGGCGTCATGCGCACCGAGCGGATGTTGGCGCCGGCGATCACCGCGCCCCAGATGTGGATCGGATAGCTGGGATTGGGCACCAGCACGGTGTCGCCGGCGTCCAGCGTCGCCAGCATCAGGTGCGCCAGCCCCTCCTTGGAGCCGATCGTGACGATCGCCTCCGCATCGGGATCGAAGTCGACCTCGTAGCGCGTCTTGTACCACTTGGTGATCGCGCGCCGCAGCCGGGGGATGCCCTTGGAGGCGGAGTAGCCGTGCGTGTCGGGCCGCTTGACGGTATCGATCAGCTTGTCGACGATGTGCGACGGCGTGGCGCCGTCCGGATTGCCCATCGACATATCGATGATGTCTTCGCCGCGACGGCGCGCCGCCAGCTTGAGCTCGGCGGTGACATTGAAAACGTAGGGGGGCAGGCGATCGATGCGCGAAAATTTGCGCGCAGTTTGGGTGTCAGTCATGGATGTCTCACGTAAGCGCCCGGAACCGTCCGAGCGACGTCGATGCAATGTTGCATCGGCATCCATACTAGCGCATCAGTTCGGATTCTGGCAAGCCCCTGCAAGCGGCTTCACGCCGGCGACTGGTTTTCCGTGTCGCTGAACCATTCGAACAGGATCAGGCCGACGATCGAGGCGATCGGGAAGCCGCACAAGGTGATCGCCACCCACAGCGCCGGCGAGCGGCCCAGACGTTTGGCGGCCACGCCGACGAAGATCAGGTGCAGGATGGCGCTGACCGCGATGCCGATCCCGGCCAGGATAATCAGCGGCACCGAGGCCGTGGTGTACTTGCTAAGCGGCGGCAGGAAGGATGCGATGCACGCCACCCAGACGACCAGGGTGACGGCGGCGGCGGCGATCGGTTGTTGGGCGCGGGCGACTTGCATGGCTTCTCCTGGATCAAGCGACCATGCTGCCACGAACTAGACTTAAAAGCAACGCTAGCGATAGGGCGGCGAAGCCGACGCGGTAGGCCGTCACGCCTTCGACGCCGATCAGCGGAAACAGGTGCTTGGCGACGGCGGCGCCGACGTTGAGCGACAACTGGCTGCACAGCAGCGCGAAGCCGGCCAGCGGCACGCCGCCGCCCACCTGGGATTTTTCCACGGTCATCTATTTGGCCGCCAGTCCCAGCTTGAGCGGGACCGGCTTGCCGGCGGCGGCGTCGGTCTTCTCG
>DATMSN010000060.1:0-3727 GCA_035565375.1 Duganella sp.
GAGGCGGTGCGCTTCGGCCACCCGTCGGGCACCTTGCGGGTCGGCGCGCAGGCGACGCTGCGCGACGGCGAATGGAGCGTGACGAAAGCGGTGATGAGCCGCAGCGCGCGGGTTCTGATGGAAGGCTGGGTGCGTGTGCCCGGCGATATGCCCTAAGCGGCTTACATCCACAACGGAGATGACATGACTTACGCTGATTTTTATCGGCGCTCTATCGCCACGCCCGAACAATTCTGGCAGGACGAAGCTGCGCTCATCGACTGGAACACGCCCTTCACCCAAGTGCTGGACTATTCAAATCCGCCGTTCGCCAAGTGGTTCGTCGGCGGGCGGACCAATCTGTGCCACAACGCCGTCGACCGCTGGTGCGCCACGCAAGGCGAGCAGCCGGCGCTGATCGCCATCTCCACCGAGACCAACGCGGAGCGCAGCTATTCCTTCAACGAGCTGCGGACCGAAACGCAGCGTTGCGCGGCGATGATGCAGGCGCTCGGCGTTGGCCGTGGCGACCGTGTTTTGATCTACATGCCAATGATCGCCGAAGCCGCGATCACCATGCTGGCCTGCGCCCGCATCGGCGCGATCCATTCGGTGGTGTTCGGTGGCTTCGCGGCCAACAGCCTGGCCAGCCGCATCGACGACGCCAAGCCGGTGCTGATCGTCTCGGCCGATGCCGGGTCGCGCAACGGCAAGCGGATACCCTACAAGCCGCTGCTGGACGAGGCGATCTCGTTGGCCACCGCCAAGCCGGCGCGCGTGCTGCTGGTCGATCGCGGCCTGGCCGCCATGGACCTCGTGGCGGGGCGCGACGTCGACTACGCCGGCCTGCGTGCCGCGCACCTCGATGCGCGGGTGCCGGTGGCCTGGCTGGAATCGAACGAGCCTTCGTACATTCTCTACACCTCCGGCACCACCGGCAAGCCGAAAGGCGTGCAGCGCGACGTGGGCGGCTACGCGACGGCGCTGGCGTCGTCGATGAAGTACAACTTTTGCGCCAAGGCCGGGGAGACCTTTTTCACCACCTCGGATATCGGCTGGGTGGTCGGCCACTCCTACATCGTCTACGGGCCGTTGATCGCGGGCATGGCGACCATCCTGTATGAAGGCTTGCCGATTTGCCCGGATCCGGGCGTCTGGTGGGGCATCGTCGAGAAATACAAGGTGACGCGCATGTTCTCGGCGCCGACGGCGATCCGTGTGCTGCGCAAGCAGCCGGCGGAATTCATGCGCAGGCACGACCTGTCCTCGCTGCGCGCGCTGTATCTGGCGGGGGAGCCGCTCGACGAGACCACCTCGCAATGGATAGCCGCGGAACTGGGCGTGCCCATCATCGACAACTACTGGCAAACCGAAACCGGCTGGCCCATCCTGTCGATCGCCAAGGGCGTCGAGGATCTGCCGACGCGCCTCGGGAGCCCCGGTGTGGCGATGTACGGGTTCCAGGTCAAGCTGCTCAACGAATCGACCGGCGAGGAATGCGCCGCCAACGAGAAGGGCGTGGTGGTGATCGATGGCCCGCTGCCGCCGGGTTGCATGCAGACCCTGTACGGCGACGACCAGCGCTTTGTCGACACCTATTGGTCCACCTTCAGCGGCCGGACGGTGTACTCGACCTTCGACTGGGGCGTGCGCGACGCCGACGGCTATTACTTCATCCTCGGCCGCACCGACGACGTGATCAACGTCGCCGGACACCGGCTCGGCACGCGCGAGATCGAGGAGTCCATCTCCAGCCACGCCAACGTGTCGGAGGTGGCGGTGGTGGGCATGGAGGATAAGCTTAAGGGGCAGGTCGCGATGGCCTTCGTCATCGTCAAGGATACGGCGGCGATCGACACCGACGATGGCCGCAAAGCGCTGGAGCGCGAGATCATGGGCGTGGTCGACCATCAGCTGGGCGCGGTGGCCCGGCCGGCGCGCGTCTACTTCGTGCCGCAACTGCCGAAGACGCGCTCCGGCAAGCTGCTGCGCCGCTCGATACAGGCCATCTGCGACGGCCGCAATCCGGGTGACCTGACGGCGATCGAAGACCCGGCGTCGTTACAGCAGATTCGGAATGCGTTGCAGTCATGAGCTGCGCGCGTCGAGGGCGGCCACCGACGCTGGCATGACGGAAGTGAGGGCGAAATGAGGGCGGAATGAGGGCCAGGCCGCCGCGCGGCCCGGCGTCGCACTGTCGTATTTAAGAACGCGAAACGGCGCGCGGATGGCTAATGATACCAATGTGGTTTATCATCTGCCAACGATGCTGCCGATATGAACGACCAAGGCGGCATTTTTTTCGGGTGCCCCTGGTGTACATGAATCGCGTTTCATTCCAATCTGATTTCGTCGCGGACGCCCTGGCGCTGATCGGCATCCCCGCGTGCGTCTACGGCGCGGACGGCTTGGTGCTGGCGGCGAACGCGGAGTTGATCGCCTTGCTCGAATGCGATCCCGGCGGCCAACCGGTGGAGAGCCTGTTCGCGCGCCATCTGCGCGGCGCCAGTGTCGCGCGCATGAACGATGCGGTGGCGGGTCAATCCTGGGACAGCTGCCTCGCTTCGGCCAGCGGCCGGTACATCGCCGTGCAGGTCTGGGCCAAACCGCTGCCGGCCGGTGTCGACGTGGAGGGCGGCACGATCGTCTTCCACGACATCAGCGACGTGCAGCGCTCGCAGCGCGCGTTGCGCAAGACGCTGCTCGAACATCAGGCCATCCTGGAGAACGCCGCCGTCGGCATCCTGTTCAGCAAAGGCCAGATCGTCCGCAACTGCAACCGGCGCATGGCCGAGATGTTCGGCTACGCCATCGAAGACATGATCGGCATGCCGGCGTCCGGGATTTTCCCGTCCCCGGAGAGCTATGAGGCCTTCGCCTCGGAGGCGCGGGCGCGGCTCGACAACGGCAAGCCGTTCGAGAGCGCCGCGTTCGAATTCCGGCGCAAGGACGGCGCCTTGTTCTGGTGCCGCGTGCGCGCCAATGCGATGAACGAGGTGAACACCGACGGCGGCGCGATCTGGATACTGGAGGATGTGACCACCACGCGCCAGACGCAGATGGAGGTCGAGGCGATCATGACCAACGCCTCGATGAGCATCCTGTTCACCAAGAACCGCATCATCACGCGCTACAACCGCGGTTTCGGCGACATGTTCTGCTACCCGGGCGATTCCGGCCTCGGCCTGCCCGGACGGGCGCTGTATCCGTCGCAGCAGGCGTATGAACGGCTCGGTGCCGAGGCTTACCCCTATCTCTCGGTCGGCCGGCCATTCCAGACCGAGATCGAAATGCGGCGCGCCGACGATACGCGGCTGTGGGCGCAGTTGATCGGCTATGTGGTCAATCCGGCGGATCCGACCCAAGGCACGATCTGGGTGATCGAGGACCGCACCGAGCAAAAGCTGGCCGAGGAAGCGCTGCGCAACGCGCTGCTGGAGAACCAGGCGATCCTCGACAGCGCCGTGCTGGGCATCTCGGTGGTGGAGCGGGGACTTAACCTGCGCTGCAATACCAAGATGGAGGAATTGTTCGGCTACGGCCCCGGCGAAATGAACCACCTCAGCGTGCAGGCCTTCTATGCCGATCTGGACGCGTGGCAGGTGGCGCGCGCGGCGACGGCGCAGGACTTCCGCGCCGGCCGCGTCAACGTCGCCGAGTATCAACTGGTGCGCAAGGATGGCAGCCGGTTCTGGGCGCGGTTGTCGGGCCGGCCGTTCGATCTGGCGCAGCCCGGCGGCCGCTCGGT
>DATMSN010000061.1:0-1717 GCA_035565375.1 Duganella sp.
ATGCCGCCTCGCCGCCGCCGGCCGCGATGGCCGCGACCTTGGCGCGCAGGTCGTCGACGACGGCTTGCATGGCGGCGGCGTTGGCCTTGAAGTCCTCGCTGCGGGGATTGAGCTTGCTTTCGATCTGCGGCATTGTTTTTCCTTTGTGCGCGTGGTCTCGCACGCGTCGTGGTGGCTATTCGGGAAAACTACCGTCAACGTAAAACCAGCGCGGGCCGCCCTCGGCCGGCTCGCGCACGAAGTTGCTGATCTCGTGCAGGCGCTGCGCCCGGCCGTTCACCTTGAAGCGGGCGACGAATTCGACCGTGTCGCGGTCCGGATCGCTTGTCGGCGCAGTTGCCATCCCTGTAACTTTTACTTTACGTTGACGTAAACGTAAAGCGGATTTTACCTCAAGTCCCAGCCATTGCAATTTTTCTTCGTCGCTCATGATCGGCTCGGTGGGCCGGGTGCTGCGGTGCCAGGTGGCCAGCAGGTAGGCTTCGTTGCGCAGCCCATAGGCGGTATAGCGCGAGCGCATCAGCGTTTCGGCGGTGGGCGCGATGGCGGCGCCATCGATGTAGGGGCCGCAGCAGGCGGCGTAGGACGGGCCGCCGCAAGGGCAGCCGGCTGGCGCGGCGGACTTCTTGGACATGGATGGCAGGACGGGCTGGTGTGACAAGCCAGCATTATCCGCCAAATGGGCCGCTTGCGCAGCGCCTCAAGTTACGCCGGCGGCACTAAATATCGCGTTTTACCGCCGCGCGGGCGCACGGATTTCCCATATCGCTATTACACTAGGGGTGTTAGGAGAAACAAATGAGCCAGAGTGGTTTTGAATTCAAGGCGGACGCCAACGACAGTTCGCCGCTGTACATGCAGATTGCCCGGAAATTGAGCGACGATGTGCATAACGGCCGGTACCAGGTCGATCAGGCGCTGCCGTCCGAACGGGCGCTGTCGGAGTTGCTCAACGTGTCGCGGGTGACCGCGCGCAAGGCCATCGACCAGCTGGTCGACCAGGGATTGGTGGTGCGCCGCCGCGGCTCGGGCAATTACATCGCGCCGCGCATCGAGCAGCCGCTGTCGAACCTGACCAGTTTCTCCGAGCAATTGCAGCAGCGCGGCCACGTGCCGGGCTCGCGCTGGCTCAAGCGCGCCATCGTCACGCCCACGCCCGAGGAGCAGCTGAGCCTGGGCCTGTCGCCGTACTCGAAGGTGGCGCGGCTCGAGCGCCTGCGGCTGGCCGACGACGTCGTCATGGCCTACGAGGTCAGCGTGCTGCCTCAGACCGTGCTCAACGACCCGAACGCGGTGGGCGCCTCGCTGTACCAGTATCTCGACAGCATCGGCCAGTCGCCGGTGCGGGCGCTGCAGCATATCCGCGCGATGAACGCGTCGGCCGAGCTGGCGCGCCAACTCGGTGTGCCGGAAGGGCAGGCTCTGCTGTACATTACGCGTATCGCCTATCTGGAATCGGGCGAGGCGATGGAATTGACCCATTCGTATTGTCATAGTGACCATTACGATTTTGTCGCGGAGATGCGCCGCGCCACCTGACATGTTGTGGATCACGTGGATTTTCACTTCAACTATCCTTATTTATGCTGAAGACCGAGACCCCGAGTACATTGCATCCAGAACTGGACCGGTACCCGGTGGACGCTTTGGTCGACGCGCTGATCGACGACCAGGCGCACGCGGTGCGCGTCGTCCAGGCGGCCGCGCCCGCCATCGG
>DATMSN010000062.1:0-2364 GCA_035565375.1 Duganella sp.
GGTGGACGCCAGCATGGCGCCGGCGCCCGCGGCCTGGATGAATTGACGGCGTTTCATGGCGTCGCTTTCTTCTGCGCGGCGAAGAAGGCCGCCAGCAGTTCGATCTGTTCGTCGGTGTAGCCTTTGGCGATCTGCGTCATGATGGTCGATGGACGGGAGCCGGATTTGAAGGCGCGCAGGCTGGCGGCCAGATTTTCGCGGGGCTGCCCGGCCAGACCGGGTAGCGTGGCGAAATTCGGAGCGTTTTTGGTGTCGCCGTTGGTCCCGTGGCAGGCGGCGCAGTTGGCGGCGAGGCGCGCGCCGGGGGCGATGGTCGTAGCGCCGGCGCTGGCGGCGGCAAGCAGCGACAGCGCCGCAACCGCAAGAATCTTCAATAACATAGCGTCCCCTTGAAAAATAAACCAACAACGGAAACACGTAGGGCGGATTAGCGCAGCGTAATCGGCCATGCATGCGCCGGCGGCGGCTCATCGATGGCCGATTACGGCGTTCCGCCTAATCCTTCTACGTGTATCCGTGGTCTTCTCATGTTACGGCCTTACCCCCGGCGTTTCGATCTTCATGCCCTTGTCGCGCGCGGCCAGCCAGGCTTCCAGGTCCACCAGCTCCCGCGCGCCAAACGCCGGCACTTCCGCGCGCACGCCGCTCATGCAGTTGCGCAGGCGCCGCTGCAACGATCCCATCGCCTGCCACTCGAGCCGATAGATCGGATACGCGGCGGCATGCGCCTGCGGTATCGTGCTGCCCGCCAGACGCTTGCCCGCCTGCTGATCGTGGCACTGCGCGCACGACAAATTCAATTGCCCGATGCGCCGCACATACAATTCCCTGCCCCGCGCCGCCGAGGCCCGCGTCCCCGCATCCTGCGGCGGCTCGACCGGCATGCCGCGCGATTGCATCGCCACATACGCCTCCAGCCCAAGCAGTTCCTCGCTCTCCGCCCGCAGCGCCGGCGCCTGCTGCTTCCGCTCGCGGCACATATTGATGCGCTGGCCCAGATTGATCGTCTTCCCACTCCCGGCATCAAAGGCCGGAAAGCGCGCCGCCACGCCGCGCATGCTCTGTCTCGCCTCGCCATGACAACTGGCGCAGGACTTGCCGCTCTTTCCTGCCGCGGCGCTCCACTGCGCCTCGCCGCCGCTGATCCACAGCATGGCGGGATTGAGCGTGTCGTCGCGCTGCATCGCCTGCGTGGAGACGCTCATGAACTCACTGCCGGAGCGGCGCGCATCCTCGGCGCCGGCCGCGCCCAACATCAACACGCCCGCGAGGCAGCACAGCGCCCGGCTCATGCCGCGCCCACCGTCAAATTCATCTTCTCCGTATGGGCAAAACCCTGATCGCCCTCCCACGTGAACTCCAGCGTCCCCGTTTCCGTCGCGACGGTGAAAAAGCTGATGTACGGATTGGCGGATACCGCCTGGTGCAGCTCCGCACCGAACACCTGTTCACCGTTGTAGCGGCACACAAACTTGCGGATGATGTCGCGCGGGATAAGCTTGCCGTCGGCGCCCGGGCGGTAACCGGTCTCCATCGGATGCCCGATCAGCGCGCGGATCTCGATCACTTCGCCGCGCCTGGCCGTCGCCGGCATGTGGATCAAAGCGCGCGCCATCAGGGAGCCTCCCCTTCCACACAGGCGGCCAACGCCACGATCACGCTCACGGACGTGGACCGATAGCTGCCGTCGCCCATGCGCGCCACCGCCGTCAGCTTTTGCGATGTCGCCAGCCGTATGCGCGTGGATACCTGCGCCTTGCCCGCGCGCGGCCCGAGCGTGAACACCGCCACGTCGGTCTGCGGATTGCGCTCGTTGAATATGGCGATCGCGCTGACATGGTCGGCCGCGTTCATCGCGCTATCGACGGCGATGGTCACCGGCACCGCGTTGCCGTTGTCGATCAACTGCGCGATATCGAATGTCACCTTGCCTTCGGTCGGCTTGACGCCGCCGGTGAAGCGATCGATCGCCGCCGCCATCTCCCCGCTGGTGGCGGACGCGGGGCGCACCAGCGCCAGCATCGCCAGTCCGGCGCCGGCGGCCAGCACATCGCGGCGCTTCATGGTGTTTGCTCCTTCAGCGTGAGCAGCCAGGCCACCACGTCCTCGATCTGCTGTGCGGTCAGGATCGTCTTGCCCTGGAAGGCAGGCGCCACGCGGTTCAGACCATCGGTTTTGTAATAGGAAGGCATGATCGTCATCGGGTTGAAGTGGCTCGCGTCCACGATGCGCAGCCGCAGCCGCGCCGCGTTCCAGCGCCGGCCGGCGCCTTGCAGGTCGGGCGCCAGGTCGCCCTGGAAACGTTCCTCGGGAATCGGGCCGGTATGGCACAGCAGGCAAAGGCTGGCCTGCCGGTTCGCCACA
>DATMSN010000063.1:0-1994 GCA_035565375.1 Duganella sp.
GGCGAGGCGGCGGCCGCGCCGGCGGTGGCGCGGCGGATCAGCGCGCGCACCCGGGCTTCCAGTTCGGGGAAATCGAAAGGCTTGGTGATGTAATCGTCGGCGCCCGCGTCGAGTCCGTCCACGCGGCTTTCCAGCCCGTCGCGCGCGGTCAGCACGATCACCGGCATGTGCTGATTGGTGGCGCGCAACTGGCGCAGCACGGTCAGGCCGTCCACCATCGGCAGGCCGAGGTCGAGGATGGCCATGTCGAAGGTGTGCCGTGCCAACAGGTATTCGGCCACCGGGCCGTTGGGGGCGAGTTCGACCGTGTAACCGGCGCCGCGCAATTGCGCGTCAAGCGCGTCCGCGAGGATGGTGTCGTCTTCGGCCAGGAGTATATGCATGCGGTGCAGTTTAGCAATAAATGAAGGGTGGCGCCAGCATGGGCGCCGCGCTACTTGCCGCCGGCCTGCGCCTTCCTGATCGCGTTGTCGATGTAGCGGACCACATCGTCGGTGTCATGGGGCGGTTTCAGGAACCGGCGCAGGCCGTCGTACGTGGGGCCGACCAGTTCGGTCTTGGCGTCGCGGTCGAAGAAATAGGTCAGGCCGGCCGCGCCGCGCCAGACGCGGCCCGGCGCGTCGCCCAGCCAGATCGGGCGCGGATCGGGGTCGACCTGCGCCGACAAGGTTTGATCGGCCTCGGCGATCTTGCGCATGGCGCCGGTCTCGGCCAGGAAGGCCAGGAAGCGGTTGCGGGCGCCGGTGTTCACGCCCCTGGCCGGCAGCACCAGCACGTCGATCGGCGCCTCCTCGTACGTGGGCATGTTCGGCGAATAGTTGGGGAAGCCGAAGAAGCCCATGTCGGCGCCCAGGGCGGCGGGAAACCGGGAGGCGACAAAGCTACCGGCCAGCATCATGGCCACATGGTTGCGGTACAGGTAGGGCATGACGCGTTCGGGTTCCTGGTCCATGGTCGCCTCGAAGAAGTAGCCCTTGCGCAGCAGATCGCCCCAGACATCGAACACGTGCCGCACCTGTGGCGTGTTGAAGCGCGCGTCGCCGCGCGTCAGCTTGCGATGGAATTCGATGCCGTTGATGCGCAGGTTCAGATAGTCGAACCAGCCGGCCGCCGGCCAGCCGCTCCTGGCGCCGACCGCCAGCGGCGTCACGCCCGCCGCCTTGAGGCGTTCGCACGTATGCAGGAACTCGCTCCACGTGGTCGGCGGGACGATGCCGAGACGCTCGAACAGCGATTTGCGGTAGACGAAGCCCCAGACGTAGTAATACAGCGGAAAGCCATAGACGGCGCCGTCGATGCGGGTGCCTTCGATGGTGGCGGGCGAGAAGTTCTTTTTCTTCAGCAGCGCGACCAGGTCGGCGTCGAGCGGGGACAGCAGCTTGTTCCTGGCGGCGTCGTGCAAACGTTCGCCCGCGTACCAGAACGCCAGGTCGGCCCGCCCGGAGCGCAGCCGGGCCGTGAAACTCCGTTTGTATTCCTCCTGCGGGTATCCCTGGTGGATGATCTCGATGTCCGGATTGGCGGCGGCGAATTCTCCGATGATGCTGACCCAGGTGGTGCGTTGTGGCGTATTGGACACGATGTAATCGATCACCAGTTGGCCGGCGGCGGCATCGGCGGCGGCCAGTCCGAGCATGGCATACAGCAAGCACCGCGCCAGCCAGCCTTGGCTTCGCCTAATCAATGGGCAAGGAAGTGTCATCGCGGCTGATTGCATCGGTGAAGTGTGTTCGTGTCGCCATGCGATGTCAACAAGGGATTGTTGGTTGATGCATTGCCGCCGCCGCTGGTGTAGTCTTGCAAATTGCTACCAACACGGTGCCATCGCTTTTTCCAGCATAAGGACGAGTCCCATGACCGCCTCAGACGAGTTGTTGCTGCATCTGTATGCTTGCCCGGCGGAGCCGGGCCGCTGGCCCGGTGTGCTCGATCGGATCTGCCGCGAGACCGGCGCGCGTTCGGCCGTGGTCCAGCGCATCGAGCGCGGCCACGCC
>DATMSN010000064.1:0-2596 GCA_035565375.1 Duganella sp.
GCGGCGGCGCAGGCGGCCGGGGTGACGTTGCCGGTGACCGAGCTGGTGACGGAGCGGTATCGGGTGTTGGCGGAGACCATGCCGCAGGCCGACCATTCGGCGGCGCTGGTGGGGTTGGAGCAGCTCAACCCGGGGCAGCGGGTCGGCAAGGCCCCGGACCGGGTTTAGCGCCGCTGGCGAACCACGGTTCCACGTAGGGCGGATTAGCGGGCGAGGCCCGCCAATCCGCCCCGGGGGCCCATCGAAGGGACCGCCTACCTGCCGGTAGGCGTTAAGAGGCGGAACGCCGTAATCGGCCATCGATGGGCCGCCGGCGACGCATCCATGGCGGATTACGCTTCGCTAATCCGCCCTACGTGTCTCCGTGTTAAATCATGTGCCGCGTTAGTTTAGCGGCAAACTCTTCTCCGCCAGCCGCACCCAGTAACTGGCGCCGACCGGCAGCAAATTGTCGTTGAAATCATAACTGCCGTTGTGCAGCACGCACGGCCCCAACCCATGGCCGCCGTCGCGATGGCCACCCTCGCCATTGCCGATGAAGATATAGCAACCCGGCTTGGCCTGCAGGAAGAACGCGAAATCCTCCGCGCCCATGGTCGGCTCGACGTTGTCATCGACCTTGTCGGCGCCCACCACCTCCTTCATCACCTCGACGGCGAAGCGCGTCTCGGCCGGATGGTTGACCAGCGGCGGATAATTTCGTCGGAACTTGTATTCGACCTCGGCGCCGAACGCCGCCGCCGTGTGCCGCGCGATCTCGCCCATGCGCGCCTCGATCATGTCCAGCACCGGCGTGGTGAAGGTGCGCACCGTGCCGACCATCTGCGCCTCGTCGGGGATGACATTGGTGGCGCTGCCCGCGTGGATCTGCGTGATCGACAACACCGCCGTGTCCAGCGGACTTTTCTGCCGGGAGATGATGGTCTGCCAGCTCTGCGCGATCTGCACCGCCACCATCACCGGGTCGATGCTGTTGTGCGGCTGGGCCGCGTGCGCGCCCTTGCCCTTGATGGTGAGGTAGAACTCGTTGCTGGAAGCCATCATCGGCCCCTCGACCACGCTCAAATGGCCGGACGGGATGCCGGGCCAGTTGTGCATGCCGTAAATGGCGTCCATCGGGCATTGCTCGAACAGGCCGTCCTCGATCATGCGCCGGGCGCCGGCGCCGCCTTCCTCGGCCGGCTGGAACACCACGTACACGGTGCCGTCGAAGTTGCGGTGCTCTGCCAGGTGCTTGGCCGCGCCCAGCAGCATGGCGGTGTGGCCGTCGTGCCCGCAGGCGTGCATCTTGCCCGGATGGCGCGAGGCGTGCGCGAAGGTGTTGACCTCCTGCATCGGCAGCGCGTCCATGTCGGCGCGCAGGCCGATCGCGCGCGGCGAGCTGCCGTGCTTGATGATCCCGACCACGCCGGTGACGCCGAGGCCGCGAATCACGGGGATGCCCCATTCCGTCAGCTTGTCGGCGACGACGTCGGCGGTGCGCCGCTCTTCGTAGCAGAGTTCCGGATGGGCGTGCAGGTCGCGCCGGATGTGCTGCAATTCGGACTGAAAGGCAATGATGGGATCGACTAGTTTCATTTGCTTCTCCAATATGGGGTCGCGCGCCTTGTGGGCGGCGAGAATAGCCATTGTAGCCCTTGTCGCGCGACTTAATCCAGAGCGGCCCCAAGCTTGGTAGCAAGCGTGCAGGAATGGTTTACGATACTGCTTTTAGTGTACGCTTTTTGGATCTTTCATAATGACAACCACACAAGTCCGCGGGGTCTGCCCGCACGACTGCCCCGACACCTGCGCGCTGCTGGTGACCGTCGAGGACGGCGTCGCCACCGCCGTCAAGGGCGATCCCGACCATCCGACCACCGCCGGCGTGCTGTGCACCAAGGTGGCGCGCTATACCGAGCGCACCTATCACGCCGAGCGTCTGCTGCACCCGCTGCGCCGCGTCGGCAAGAAGGGCGAGGGCAAGTTCGAGCGCATCAGCTGGGACGAGGCGCTGGCCACCATCGCCGCCAGGCTCAAGCCGATCGCCGCGCGCGCGCCGGAGGCGATCCTGCCGTACAGCTACTGCGGCACGATGGGACTGCTGCAGGGCGAGTCGATGTCGTCGCGCTTCTTCAACAAGATCGGCGCCTCGCTGCTGGACCGCACCGTCTGCGCGACCGCCGGCGCGACCGGCTACAAGTACACGATCGGGGCGTCGGTCGGCACCGACATGGAGCAATTCCAGAACGCCAAGCTGATCATCATCTGGGGCGGCAATCCGATCGCCTCCAACCTGCACTTCTGGACGCGCGCGCAGGAAGCCAAGCGCAACGGCGCCAAGCTGATCGCCATCGACCCGTACCGTTCGCTGACGGCCGAGAAATGCCACCAGCACATCGCGCCGCTGCCCGGCACCGACGCCGCGCTGGCGCTGGGCCTGATGCACGTGCTGATCGCCGAGGATTTGCTCGATCACGACTACATCGCGCAACATACGCTCGGCTTCGAGCAGCTCGAGGCGCGCGCCGCCGAATGGCCGCCGGAGCGCGTCGCGCAAACCTGCGGCATCACCGTGGCCGAGGTGGTCGACCTGGCGCGGCTGTACGGCGGCAAG
>DATMSN010000065.1:0-3654 GCA_035565375.1 Duganella sp.
GCGGCGGCGCCGGCGGACGCCTCGGCGGTGGCGGCGGTCGGCAGTTCCGATTTCTTCGCCTCGGGCGCCTTGGCGGTTTGGGCCGGCGCGGGCGCGAACATGGAAGGCTGGCCGGTCGAGACCATCCAGTTGTTCCATAGAACTACCAGCGACACGGCAAACACGATCCACAGGATGGTACGTTTATTGATATCCATTAGGGTATTTATCAGGAGTGGTTGCAACCGCAAGCGGTCGTTGAAGAGGAATTCTCGGCATCCGGGGCGTCCTTCGGAGGCACCGGATCGAAGCCGCCGTCGTTGAACGGATGGCAACGGCACACGCGTTTGGCGGCCAGCCAGCCGCCCTTGGCGGCGCCATGCACCTGCAGCGCTTCCAGCGCGTAATTCGAACAGCTCGGATAGAAGCGGCAACGCGGCCCCAGCAGCGGACTGATGGTCAGCTGGTAGGCGCGCAGCAGGAAGCGGAGCAGGGTCGTCATGACGGCGTAAGTGGAGGCGTGGCCGCCGAAGGCAAGGCCGTCGGCGGCTGCATCGGCTGAATCGGCGGAACCGCCCGCGCCTGCCGGTCGGATAATTTGGCCTGCGCGGCGAACAGGCGCGCCAATTCCACCCGCAACGCCCGCTTGAGCGCGGCGGTGGTGGCGGGGCCGTCCTTGCTGTTGACCGGTTTGGCCAGGCGCACCACGCAATCGATGGCGGGCAGGCCGGTCACGCGGAACAGCTCGCGGGTGACGCGCTTGATCGTGTTGCGCGTGACGGCCCGCGGCGCGAAGCGCTTGGCCACCACGACGCCCAGCCGCGCATGCGGCAATTCGTTCAGACGGGTGTAGAGCACGAAGTGCGCGCTTTTTTGCGTGGGGCGCAAACGAAAAACGGATGAAAATTCATCCGTTTTAACGATACGCCGAACGCGCGCGAAGTCGTGGGAACCTTCGCCTGTCGAGCCGCTTGAAATACAGCTTTCCACGCGATCAGCTAACAAGCAGGTGGCTTATACAGCCAGACGCTTGCGGCCTTTTGCGCGACGTGCGTTGAGCACATCACGGCCACCACGGGTAGCCATACGAGCGCGGAAGCCGTGGGTGCGTTTACGACGCACGACGGAAGGTTGGTAAGTACGTTTCATGTTGGTCTCGCTAAAAGCAGAAAAAAATACAAAATCGGGCCAGCGCCCGTCAATTTTTGGTGCCAATGACACTTCGCGCACCCATGCCAACGCTACCGGCACAGCTGGGTCCATCTCATCGCCCGCTAATCCACGCTTACTCCATATTGACGTTCAAGTGAATAAACACGGAATACGGGCGGGGAACCCTGAATTATCAGCATTTCGGCCCTGCTTGTCAACAACAGATCCGGTTTGCCGGCCAATCCGCCGGCGCCGAAAGTACGAAAATAAGCGGCGTGCCTGTGGATAACTTTAGCGAGCGAGAGTAGAATAGCGCGTTACGTGTGGCGAACCCGCGGCGCAACAGCCCCGGTCCACACCCTCATCAGCAGTAGAGAATAGATAAAGATTCATGGAAAATTTCTGGCAGACCTGCTCCGCACAGTTGGAGTTGGAACTGACGCCGCAACAATTTAGCGCGTGGATAAAACCGCTCATCCCACTCGATTACGAGGCGGGCAAGTTGCGTGTGGCCGCACCGAACCGCTTCAAGCTGGACTGGGTCAAATCGCAGTTCGCCAGCCGCATCACGGCGCTGGCCTGCCAGTACTGGGAAGCGCCGACCGAAGTGCAGTTCGTGCTCGACCCGCGTCTGTCGATGCCGAAAAAGGCCGCCACCGTGGTGCCGGCGCCGGACTACAACGACGGCAACCCGAACGGCCACGCGCGCAATTCCGACCCGGTGCCGTCGGTGCCGGAATTGCCGGCCTCGGCCGCGCCGCGCCGCGAGCAAAGCCGCATCAACACCGATTTGACGTTCGACAGCTTTGTGACCGGTAAGGCCAACCAGTTGGCGCGCGCCGCCGCCATCCAGGTCGCCAACAACCCGGGCGTGTCGTACAACCCGCTGTTCTTCTACGGCGGCGTCGGCCTGGGTAAGACCCACTTGATCCACGCCATCGGCAACCAGGTCATGGCCGACCAGCCGGGCGCCAAGATCCGCTACATCCACGCCGAGCAGTACGTGCGCGACGTCGTCACCGCCTATCAGCGCAAGGGCTTCGACGACTTCAAGCATTACTACCACTCGCTCGACATGCTGCTGATCGATGATATTCAGTTCTTCGGAGGCAAAAGCCGCACGCAGGAAGAATTCTTCTACGCGTTTGAAGCGCTGATCGCCGCCAAGAAGCAGATCATCATCACCTCGGACACGTATCCGAAAGAAATCACCGGCATGGACGACCGCCTGATCTCGCGCTTCGACTCCGGCCTGACGGTCGCCATCGAACCGCCGGAGCTGGAAATGCGGGTCGCCATTCTGTTGAAGAAGGCCAAGCAGGAAGGCGTCACGTTCTCGGACGACGTCGCCTTCTTCGTCGCCAAGCACCTGCGCTCGAACGTGCGCGAGCTCGAAGGCGCGCTGCGCAAGATCCTGGCGTACTCGCGCTTCCACGGCAAGGACATCACGATCGACATCGTCAAGGAAGCGCTGAAGGATTTGCTGTCGGTGCAGAACCGCCAGATTTCGGTGGAAAACATCCAGAAGACCGTGGCCGACTTCTTCAACATCAAGGTCGCCGACATGTACTCGAAGCGCCGTCCGGCCAACATCGCCCGGCCGCGCCAGATCGCCATGTACCTGGCCAAGGAACTGACGCAAAAGAGCCTGCCGGAGATCGGCGAACTGTTCGGCGGACGCGACCACACGACCGTGTTGCACGCGGTCAGGAAGATCGCGCTGGACCGCACCAAGAACCCGGAATGCAACCACGAACTGCACGTGCTGGAACAAACACTGAAGGGCTAGCGGGACGCTAGTTTTGCCATTATGATTGGTTGAACTGCAGAGCTGCACATAAGTTAATCTTGAAATATCGTTAATCTTTACTACTGAGGATAATCTATGCAATTGGTCAAAACCACCCGAGATACCCTTCTCCGGCCACTGCAGATCGTGAGCGGTATTGTCGAGCGTCGGCACACTATGCCGATTCTGGCCAATATCCTCATCCGCAAAGACGGCGAGAACGTATCCTTCCTGTCGACCGACACCGAAGTCCAGATCACCACGAACGCCGCGATCGGTTCCGGCGCCGAAGTGACCGGCACCACCGTCGCCGCGCGCAAGCTGCTCGACATCCTGCGCGCGCTGCCGGAATCGGGCGACGTCACGATGACCCTGCTCAACAAGCGCCTGACCGTGCAAACGGGCAAATCGCGCTTCGCGCTGCAAACCCTGGCCGCCGAGGAATTCCCGACCGTCCAGCAGGCCGACAGCTACAGCGCCAGCGTCACGCTGCCGCAGAAAACCTTGAAGCACCTGTTCAACATGGTGCACTTCTCGATGGCGCAGCAGGACATCCGCTACTACCTGAACGGCCTGCTGCTGGTCCTGGACGGCAACAACGTCATCGCCGTGGCCACCGACGGCCACCGCCTGGCGTTCTGCCAGGTGGAGACCGAGCAAACGTTCGAGCGCCAGGAAGTGATCATCCCGCGCAAGACCATCATCGAACTGCAGCGTCTGCTGGAAGAGAACGA
>DATMSN010000066.1:0-3332 GCA_035565375.1 Duganella sp.
TCGGCGCTGCTGGCACATCACATGTACTTCGACGCGCCGCGCGCGGCCCCACGGGCGGGCGACGCCCAGAAGGGCAGCTATCTCGGGCCGCGCTACTCGAACGCGGAGGTGTCCGCCTTCCTCGATCGCAAGGGCTACCCGTACCATTGCATCGAAGGCCGCGACGAACGGCTCGCGCTGGTCGCGCGCGCCCTGGCCGAGGGGAAAATCGTCGGTTGGCTGTCCGGCAGGATGGAGTTCGGACCGCGCTCGCTGGGCGCGCGTTCCATTCTGGGCGATCCGCGCAATCCGGCAACCCAGGCGACGATGAACCTGAAAATCAAGTACCGCGAATCGTTCCGGCCGTTCGCGCCGGCCATCTTGCGCGAACGCTGCGCCGAGTTTTTCGCGCTCGATGGCGACAGCCCGTACATGCTGCTGGTGGCGCCGGTGCTCGAAGCGCGCAGGCTGCCGACCGACGTGTCCGAATCGATCGCCGCCGACGACAACATGCTGGCGATCATCAACCAGCCGCGCAGCGATATTCCCGCCGTCACCCACGTCGACTATTCGGCCCGCGTCCAGACGGTCGATGGCGTCACGCATCCGGAGTTCCATGCGCTGCTGCGGGCGTTCGAACGGCTGACGGGTTGTCCGTTGCTGGTCAATACCTCGTTCAACGTGCGCGGCGAGCCGATCGTCTGCAGCCCGCAGGATGCCTACCGCTGCTTCATGCGCACCGAGATGGACCTGCTGGTGCTGGAGGATTACGTGTTATGGCGCACGGAGCAACCGCCCATTCCCCACGACGACGATTGGAAAACGACTTATGAACTCGATTGATGAAAGCGGTCCAGGCCAGGTGGGCGGACGCCTGTTCGACGCGCTCGCCGCCTGCCCGGTGGCCACTCCTCCGTTCCCGACGCAAGCCGACCAGAAATTGTCGAGCTACTACGTCAGACGCGCACAAACCGTGATGACGCGCGCCGATTTCGATGCGCCGTCGTGCCTGACCCCGGATGATTTCGAGCGGCGCCTGGCTGCCTACTGGGGACAAAGCGGGCACGCGGAACTGGCTTCGCTCGCGCCGCTTGTGGCGGCGGCCGCGCGCGAGTTCAAGGCATTGCATGAGCCGGCCGCGCCGGCCGCGGAGCTCTCGCCCTACGTCTACGCGATGTTCTGACCATCATGTACAGCATCGGCGACCCAGTGGCGATATCGGCGGCGAGCGGCGCGCAGCCGGCCGGTTTCGTTGTCGTGCCCGAGGTGACGCTGCCATGCGGGGTCACCGTGCCGGACTTCGCGGTCGCGCGCAATCTGGCCAGCCGCGGCCGCCACGGACGGGTGGTGGTCGGGGAGGGCGTGGCGCCGTGGGTGAATATCAGCTACCACGCCGCCCGGCATGTCTGCGCCGGCGCCGGATTGGCGTTGATGACCGAATTGCAAGCGTTGGCGATAGCGTTCGACGTGGCGCGGCAAGGCATCAACTGGACCGGCGGCGTTGTCGGCGCGGGGCACCTGTTCCAGGGGCTGCACAAGGGCACTTTCGACGGCGCGCAGCCGGCGTGCGTGGAGTCGCCGGACCCGGAAGAGCGCCGCTGGCTCGAACTGTCGACCGGCGAGCGGATATACGATTTTGCCGGCAACGCGTTCAGCTGGGTGTACGACGATGTGCAGGGAAACGATCAGGGCGTTGTCGTGCGCACGTTCGCCGCCGGTTCGCCGTCGATCGCCACCGCTCCGGGCGAGCCGATGCAACACGGCCTGGGATGGTGGCCGCGCGCCGGCAGCGATTGGTGGGGCCGTGCGCTGGCGCGTGGCGGCTGCTGGTCGTCGCAGCGCGGTGCCGGTGTATTCCTGGTGGTTGACGAACGGCCGCGCACGGAACGCAATTACATCGGATTTCGTCCCACCCTTCCTTCCGCCCAATCCACTTTCTCAGGACACCATCCATGTTCTCCTTCGGCCCGCTAGCATTTCATGTCCTCGGTAAAACGAACCTGAACAACGGGTTCCAGCACTCCATCGTGATATCGGCACTGCGCGGCCTCGCCGCCGTCCAGGTGCTGGCCGCCCATTTGCGGGCCCAGCTTTTCCCCGGCCTCTCGACCCTGTCCGACCCCTCGTATTGGTATCAGGCGCTGGCGTTCTTCACCGGCTTCGCGCACCAGGCTGTCGTCGTGTTCTTTTTGCTCAGCGGCTGGCTGGTCGGCGGCAGCCTTCTCAACAGGATGCATGAACCGGGCATCATGCTGAATTACGCGATCGACAGGATCACGCGACTTTGGATCGTGCTGATCCCCTGTTTCGTCATCACGTTGACGGTGGCCTTGTATATCGGCGAGGCCGATGCCTCGCGCGTGTCGTTTTCCCCGAAGGGCGAATACTCGATCGCCGCCTTCGTCGGAAACCTGTTCGGACTACAGGATATGGTGGTGCCGCGCTACGGCGGTAATTTCGCGCTGTGGAGCCTGGCGAACGAGACGTGGTACTACGTGTTGTTCCCGTTGCTGGTGCTGCCCCATCTTTACAAGCGTCCCGTGGCCATGTTGGCCGCCTTGGCCGCGCTCGCGGTCATCGTCCATTTGCTGAGCTTCAGAATCGTGCTGTATTCGGCGATATGGCTGTTGGGCGTCGTCGCGTCGCGCGTCAGGATAGAAGCAGGCAGGGGCGTGCGGACGGCCTTTGTCCTGGTCCTGGTCGCGCTGTCTGTGTATTTTCGTATTACAGGTAGCAACGACATATTGACCGAAAAATCCTTCGTGCAGGACTGTGTTTTCAGTGTTGCGTTTTTGGTATTTCTATCGAGCCAACAGTTCCCAGCGGATCAAGCGAGGATGGGAACCCGGCTTGCCGCCAAGCTCGGGAACCTGCTGGCGCCGTTTTCATTCACCTTGTATGTGATCCATGTGCCGCTGCTGGTGCTGCTGCGACATTTGTACGCGCCGCTGCGGGCGGGCCATTTGTCGCCCGGGCACATTGCCGATCTATTGGTTTACGGCGCGTTCTTCACGGTGATACTGGTTTTGGCCTACGCGCTGTATTGGCCGTTCGAGGCCCAAACGCCCAAGCTGCGCAAACTACTCAAGCGCACCTGGGCGACATGGGGCAAACCGGCCGGAGCGGCCTGAATGGCGTGGTGTTAGCGGCGGACGATGCCGCCGTTCGAGCGTTGAACCGGATCGCCCTTGCTCATGCCCGGGTCCTGGTCGAAGGTGTAGCTGTTGTGCTTGCCATCCTCGAATTCGACATTGACGGTCCATTGCTTGGTGGAGCGCGCATGTTCCTCGACCTTTTTGCCGGCGTAGGCGCCGCCGGCGGCGCCGGCCACGGTGGCCAGCTTGCGGCCGCCG
>DATMSN010000067.1:0-1531 GCA_035565375.1 Duganella sp.
CTGCTCACGCGCACCACGCGCCGCCAGAGCCTGACCGAGATCGGCGCGCAGTACGTCGACCGGTGCCGGGCCATCCTGGCGCAGATCGCGGCCGCCGAGACGGGCGCAGAGGCGATGCGCAGCGTGCCACGCGGACGTCTCAAGATCACCGCGCCGGTCTCCTTCGGCACCGAATGGATCGCGCCGGCGATGACGGACTACCTGCGCCAGCATCCCGAAGTGAGTTTGGATCTGAGTTTGAGCGACCGCACGGTCGATCTGGTGGAGGAAGGCTTCGACGCCGCCATCCGCATCGGCCGGCTGGAGGATTCGACGATGGTGGCGCGGCCGCTGTTCGACTATTCGATGGCGATCTGCGCCAGCCCGGCGTATCTGGAAAAGCATGGGACGCCGCGAACGCCGGATGATTTGGCGCGGCATGAGTGCCTCGATTTCATGGCGTGGTCGCTCAACATGCGCTGGCGCCTGCAAGGGCAGACGGGCAACCGCAACATCGACGCCAGCCGCTTCCGCGCCAATAACGGCCAGGCTTTGCGCATGGCCGCGCTGCAGGATTTTGGATTGGTGATGCAAGCGGAGGTGCTGCTGGCGCAGGATATCGCCGCCGGACGGCTGGTGCCGGTGCTGTGCGACTACATGCCGGCCGCGCGTCCGATGAACCTCGTCTACCCGCGCGACCGCCAGGCCACGCCGAAGCTGACCACTTTCGTCGACTTTATCGTCGAGCGATTCGGACCGGCGTGGGTGCCGGCCCCAATGCTGAAAACTCCACAGGAAACACGTAGGGCGGATTAGCGGGAACCGCGTAATCGGCCATGCATAAGCCGCCGACGGCTCATGCATGGCCGATTACGGCGTTCCGCCTAATCCGCCCTACGTGTCTCCGTGGTCAGGTAGCTCTGTGGTTTCGGGTCTCAAACGCTCAGGACCAGCGGCGCGCCGCCGCTGGCCTCATCGCGTAACCGTAATAACTTAATTGGCCACCACCGCCAACCGCTCCGACGGCTGCCATCCAGCCCCCAGCGCGCGCGCCACCGACACCGCCGCCAACTACCGCTGCGTATTGATCTGCACCGCCGCCCGGTCGGCCGTCAGCGCGCTGCGCTGTGCGTCGGTCACATCCAGATAGCTCGACACGCCGCGCTCATAGCGCGCACGCGCCACCAGATAGCCGCGCGCCGCCGCCACCTGCGATGCCGACTGCGCCTCGCCCTGCAACTGGCGCTGCTGCACATCCGACAACGCGTCTTCGACTTCGCGCAAAGCCGTCAGCAGCTTGGTCTCGTGATTGGCGATGGCCTCCTCATAACGCGCCTTGGCGATGGCCAGATTGGCCTTGTTGCGGCCACCGTCGAAGATCGGCAGCGACAGCGCCAGCGGACCGGCGCTGAACTGGCGCGAGCTCCCCTCGCCCAGCTTGCGCAGGTTCTCCGACGCGTAACCGAAGTTGCCGGTCAACGTCAGCGATGGATAAAACGCGCCTTCGGCCACGCCGATCTGCGCGTTGGCCGCGCGCAGGTTCGCCACGCTA
>DATMSN010000068.1:0-2790 GCA_035565375.1 Duganella sp.
CGCACATGCAGGTGGCGCAACCGATCACCTTCGGCCACCACATGCTGGCCTACGTCGAAATGTTCGGCCGCGATGCCGAACGCATGCTCGATGCGCGCAAGCGCGTCAATCGCCTGCCGCTGGGCGCAGCCGCGCTGGCCGGCACCACGTTCCCGATCGACCGCGCGCGCGTGGCCAGGACGCTCGGCTTCGACGACGTGTGCCACAATTCGCTGGACGCCGTCTCCGACCGCGACTTCGCGATCGAATTCACCGCCGCCGCCTCGCTGATCATGACGCACGTGTCGCGCATGTCCGAGGAACTGGTGATCTGGATGAGCCCACGCGTGGGCTTCATCGACATCGCCGACCGCTTCTGCACCGGCTCGTCGATCATGCCGCAAAAGAAAAACCCGGACGTGCCGGAACTGGCGCGCGGCAAGACCGGCCGCGTCTACGGCCACCTGATGGGCCTTCTGACCCTGATGAAGGGCCAGCCGCTGGCCTACAACAAGGACAACCAGGAAGACAAGGAACCGCTGTTCGACACCGTCGACACCGTGGTCGACACCCTGCGCATCTTCGCCGACATGGCCGGCGGCATCAGCGTCAAGCCGGAGGCGATGCGCGCCGCCGCGCTGCAGGGCTACGCCACCGCGACCGACCTGGCCGACTACTTGGTCAAGAAAGGCCTGCCGTTCCGCGACGCCCACGAAGCGGTGGCCCACGCGGTGCGCGCCTGCGACGACCTGGGGATCGACCTGGCCGAGATGACGCTGGACCAGCTGCGCGCCTACTCGACGCTGATCGAGGACGACGTGTTCGCCGTGCTCACGCTCGAGGGCTCGGTGGCGGCGCGCGACCACGTCGGCGGCACCGCGCCGAACCAGGTGCGCAAAGCCATCGCCCGCGTGCGCGCGCAGCTCGCGAAATAAACCCGCAAGGCCAGGCGGGGTCGTACCCCAAGGGGTACGACCCCAGGTTGGCTGTGCGGGTTGAACGCTAGTGCATCGCCAGCCGTGACAACACCGAGAACGCCGCGCCGGTCTGCTCCTGCTTGAGCAGGATGGTCAGCTCGGTGTAGGTGCAGATCATGTTGACCAGGTTGATCTTGTCCCACGCCAGCTGCTTGAGTATCGCGTGATAGATGCCGGGCTCGCGGCTGGTGTCGGGATTCAGATGCAAGGTCACGGCGTTCAGATCATCCTGCCGCGCGAGCAGCCGCTCGCCGGCGAACACCTCCTCCACCACCTGCGCCAGCACCCGGCTGCAGATCACCATCACCTCGTTGACGCCGCGCGTGACCGTCACGAACGCGCCGCGCAGCGGCTCGGCCTTGGCCAGCAGCTCGCGATGGCAATCGTGGATGCTGTCGGAGTGGCGGAACGTGTATTCGGTCAGCTCCGTGCGCGTGGTCAGTTCGCCGGTCTTGTGCACCAGCGAGATCCCCCGGCTGGGCTGCTCGGGCAGCCGTTCGGCGACGCGCCGCAGCGCCATCACCACCGCGGCCTGGCCCACCGGCTTCCACAAATCGCTCTCGATCTGCGGCTGCAGCTGGCGCGCCAGCTCCGATAAATTGATCAACCCCCGTCTCAGTCCTTCGGTCAGGAAGGACGACTCCATGACGATGCGTTCTACTTTGGTGGCAATCGACTGCATAAAAGATCCCCCTGTCCGCGCGCCGGCGGACAAAACCTGAACAACTAGCTGGCGCCGCGTCCGGCGGCCCGCCGTGATCGGCGGCCGCGGGACGATACGATATCCACCCCGGCGCCCCGGATAGGGACTGGCCGGCGGCCGATACGCAGCTAACGTGACGAAACGCGCGACACTAGATGGGAGGGGGCAGCGTGGTGCGGTTGGCGCGCAGCGCGTGGGCGGACATGCAAACGTGTTGAGGGCGTGTGATCATTTTCTCTTTTCCTGAAGTTCCCGGGTCGCGCCTGCGGGGTCGTGCCCCTGCGCTTTTTATGCACCCGCTCGTGGCGATACGCCGCGGCGGGTATGACCTAGTTTAATTCGCAAGATTAAAAATTTGCAACAGCCTTGCTGAAAAGATGAGCATAGTGTTGCGTAGCAACCGAAACTTGTGTCATCGATCAACTTCCTGATTGATTTGCGACAAATTGCGCCAATCGTGCGCGTGCTAGCGCGCCTTCCGTGTTAGCGCGAAGTGCCTCCAAAGTCATAGCCCCTTCTCCAAAATGTCTCATTTGAGACATTTTTTTCATCCGCGACCAATTTTCTAAATTTTTTGACATCGCGATCTTGAAAAGAATAGTGTCCCCTCTACTCGCCGTTTTGACGCACAAAATCGCCACGCAGCCATCCGCCAGCGCGGCATCGGAGACGCCGAGTTGGCCGCCACCATGGCCAGGCACACCTTCGCGCACACACCTATCCTGGAGAAGAGATGAACCTACGTAAGACCTTACTTACCGCATCCGTCGTCGCCGCCTTGCCGATCCTGGCCACCAACGCCGCGCACGCGGCCGGGCCGCTGATGGCGGCGCCAGTCAACCTCGCCTCTCCACAAGAGAGCGCGGGACTGGTCGCCAAGCTGACCGCCCTCGACGCCCAGCGCGGCGGCGGCGGCGACAACGGCTTCCGCATCGCCAGCCAGCATCCCGGCGTCGTCGGCCAGAAGATCACCCGCGCCCAGCACACCTACAAAGGCCTGCGCGTGTTCGGCTCCGAGTCGGTGGTGGTGACCAACAGCGCCGGCGATATCGTCAGCGAATCGGTGGCCGACCGCCGCGCCGGATTGAACGCGAACGGCGCCAACGCCGGCGCGGAGTCCGGCCGGCCGCT